>NZ_AFUJ01000075.1:0-3537 GCF_000221605.1 Veillonella sp. oral taxon 780 str. F0422
TTTGGAGGGGCTCTTTCAAAGGTAGAAAAAAAATATCATCTTCGAGGATTAAATCTTTCCGATGATTACAATTATCCGAAAGAAAGCAGTATTCTAGCATCAGTTGATAAATATAAAGAGTTATATACTACATTACAACATAACTTTGCAGTGCAAAGTATAGATACAATGAGTATTAATGAACTACTTCGCATCTATGAGGATACGACTAGTTTTATTCCTTCTAGTACATATAAGAAAGAAGTAGCCGATATTTCATTGTATATGCACTCTAAGCTTACAGCTGCTATTGCTACATCTATGTATTTATATTTTTCTGAAAAAGGGATAGAAGATTATAAGAAATATTGTTTTACGGAATCAAAGCTATTTCGTGAAGAAACATCTTTTATGATAATCTCTGGTGATATATCGGGCATACAAGATTTTATCTATACAGTACCATCGGTAGGTGCGTTAAAGTCACTACGAGGTAGATCTGTATATTTAGAGATTTTGCTAGAGTCTATTATTGATTCTGTATTAGAAGATTTGCAATTAACACGTTGTAATTTACTATATTCTGGAGGCGGTCATTTTTATATACTTGGTCCTGCCACAGAAACTGCCAAAAGCATTGTGAAGGCTGTGGAAGTATCTGTTAATCGATGGTTGCTTGACCATGTAGGCACTAAACTATATGTTGCATTAGGCATGGCCACATGTACTGGAAATGATGTTATTAATGGAGAAATGCAACATAAATTATTTGGTGAAGCCAGTCGAGAAACAAGTAAAGGCAAAATATCTAGATATACCAAAGAAAACTTAGAAGACCTATTTAATCCTAATAGTAACATTAATTCTGTTCGAGATGGAGATAAAGAGTGTTCGATTTGTCATACCTCTTCAGTAGAATTACAACCATATGGTGATACAGAATCACTAGCATGTCATATGTGTGACTCCTTATACAAATTGGGAGATGTATTAGTGCAACCTGAAGAATCTGTACTAGGAATTGCAGAAGAGCAAGTAGTATTAGAAAATATTCCATCAATTCCAATGTATGCTAGAGATGCAACAAAGTTGTATGTTATACCCAAATGTAAGTTAGAAGCGTTAGGGTATAGCGCGACTTGGAAACATATGTATGTTATTAATGAAGCAGAAACCGGAAATCAAGTGGCTATCGATTGTAGATAGCTGACTATGTTAGTCGTAAGCCAAATGGCGATGTATATGATTTTTCAGAGTTAGCAAACTTGAGTGGTTCCGACACAGTCGGTATACAACGATTAGGTGTATTACGAGCAGATGTGGATAATTTAGGGGCCGCCTTTATTGGTGGATTTATTAATCACACAAAAGAAAATCCATTCCATTTTAATACATTTTCTAGATATGCTGATTTATCTAGGTCCTTATCGATGTTCTTTAAAGTAGGTGTTAATAAAATTGTATCTGGTAATAGCAATGGTATTGAAGATATTCGAGATACATATCATTTATGGAGCCAGGACAATCGTAAAAAAGGACATATTCATGTCATCTATTCTGGCGGTGATGATGTCTTTTTAGTGGGGCCGTGGGATGAGCTATTGGAGGTGGCCGTTGATATTCGTAAACGATTAAGAGATTTAACGGATGGTAAACTGACAATATCTGCAGGATTGGGAATGTTTCCCCATAGTTTTCCAATTACGAAAATGGCTGAAATTACAGGAGAATTAGAATCAGTAGCTAAAGAGATGCCTACTAAAGATAGTATTGCTCTATTTGGTTTTGATACATCGAATCTAGGCCAAAAGCCTACATGTCATCATGTATATCAATGGGATCAATTGATAGATAAAGTGTTGGATGGAAAGTTCAAGATGTTACAATCCTTATTAGCTGTATCTCGTGATGGTGTTATTTCAGATACTAGTAGAATGCCATTTATGAGAAGTTCTATGTATCGTATTATGGAGTTATTAGAGGAAATTGTAAAAGAAAACTCCGATACAATTCATAAGGCAAGATTGTTATATAGCTTATCAAGGGTGGAACCAGAAAGGGCAACGGAACAACAAAAAGAAGCGTATCGAAAATTTGTAGCAACCATGTATGATTGGATTCAAACGAAAGAGACCACAAGAGAAGCATTAACGGCTATCCATTTATTAATTTATAGTTTGCGTGAAAAAGTATAAGGAGGAATATCATGTTTGATTATGTATCAGAAGCAGAGTCCGTGATTAAAGGATTAAGTAAAAATAGGAATAATGAGATTCTTTTGAATACTAGTCAGCTTAGAAAAATTTTGTCAGCTATTACTGATGTTAAAAATAAAGTGATTGTGGAAGCGGCTAAAAATAAGGATAAAATTAAAAGAATATCTCCAGAACTACAAATGGAGATTCGTTTCTTAAAAACAATTTTACGTTATCAAGCAGGACGTGAACTTGAAGAAAATAATAAGAAGCGTATAACTACTAATGCTGTTGATGAATTTATTGAAAAAGCAAAATTAATACCTCGCTTAGATGCAATTGGTGAAGATATTGATAAGTTTTATGAATATTGTAAATATATAGAATCACTAGTGGCTTTTCATAAATATTATTCAGCAATATACAAACAAGAAAACAATACTAGAGGGGGACGTTAATCATGAGTGAAATCATTAAAAATGTATTACGAGGAAAAGTTATTATTCAAGGTGATTTAGTGATTAAAACAGGTATGCATATTGGTGGTGGCAATGATTATGCACCTATTGGATCTGTAGATAGTCCTTTTGTTCGTGATGCTTTAACTCAGGAACCAATTATTCCTGGTAGTTCCTTGAAAGGTAAAATTCGCACTTTACTCGCTCGCTATAGAAGTAAACAATATATTCTAAACTCTATTACTGAGGATGATGAAATTATAAAACGTTTATTTGGGTCTACAAGTCCTCAAGTTATATCTCGTTTACAATTTCAAGATTTATTTGTATCTGAAGAGAGTAAGTTATTATTTGAATCCATTGAGACAGACACTTATATGGGAGAAGTGAAGTTTGAAAATACGATTAATAGGGTTTCAAGTGTAGCTATGCCACGACAAATAGAACGTGTACCAGCAGGTACAAAGTTTGTATTTCAGTTAGTGTATACAGTAATTGATGAAACAGAAATTGAAGAAGATTTAAAAACTTTACGTGCTGGAATAAAATTGCTAGAGTTAGATTACTTGGGGGGACATGGAACCCGTGGATATGGTCGAGTATCAATTGAAAATATAAAAGTAACATCATTCCCAGATAATGATGCGTTACGTGAACAATGTGAAGTCATTTTACAAGGCTAAGGTGATGTAATGAGATATTTTATCTTTCCATTTACATTTACGAGTTCAGTGCACTTTGGAAATACTAATGAAGGTGGATCATTAGATAAAGTGCGATTAACTATATCATCAGATACATTTGTATCTGCCTGTGTGAATGAAATCGGTTACAACCAGATGGAAGTAGATTGGCTAGTGGAATCGTTACGATTGGGGCATATAAAAATTTCTAGTCTATTTCCT
>NZ_AFUJ01000074.1:0-35828 GCF_000221605.1 Veillonella sp. oral taxon 780 str. F0422
TAATGTATCTGCATGAGCTCGTACCAACTCTGTTAATTCTTTGTAAATACGAAGTACTTCTTGTTCTTCTGCCAAGGTAGCTTCTTGTAATTCATTATTTAAGTCTACCAATCGCATAGGCTCAATATATAAAGTGGCACCTGTAGCAGATCTATCATGAATAAGACCAGGAAATGCTCCTCGATATTCTTGTTTTACAGGAATGACGTAACGATTATTACGCATAGTAACGATAGCTTCTTGAAAGTATTTTTGATTATCCTTATCCTGTAATATTCGCTGTAAATCATTTTTAATAGCATTCTTTGTACGACTCATGGTCATTCGCAACTGTTGTAGTTTAGGTGTAGCGCCATCCAGTAACACACCATAGGCATCAAAAGTTCGTTCAAAGCGCTTGGTCAGCTTATCATGACTTGGCAAATCCTGTACCCACAAAGATAATAATGGGTAGAGCAGATACTTTTCTTTAAAAAAACGATGCATCCGATTATATGCCAAGATAGTGGTATGCAAGTCCCAAAGCTCTTCACGAGTCAAAATAATTTCTTTACGACTTTTCGTACAAGTTGTACGAATATCTTTCGTGCCACTGATGGGTTGCTCCACTTCTTGCTCTAAGGAGCGCATAGCTTCCACGGTTTCATCTAGGGCATCTTCAATTTTTTGACGGTTGTGCATAGGTTGCAAATTCAGTGCATATTCTTTAGCTATGGCAGAGGAACACACATCTGCCAGCTTTTGCCGTATATGTTGAAAGTCTAAGACTTGTTCACTATTCATTATGATTCCCCTAATATTCCTTTAAAAAAGTGTCCTCGTGTGATATGAGTAGCTCCTTCTTTGCTCGGTGCTTTCACAGTCCCCTCTAGTAATTGATGATACATACTCACCTCGTTAGCAATCCATTTAAGACTTCGTTGTCTTCCATCAATAACCAATCGTTGTAACCCAGAACGTCGTAAGTCATCTATATAGCTTTTCATATCTAACTCACGGCTATTCATAATATGGGTACGACAGAATGGATCTGTATAAATTGGAAATAGTTCACCCTTTCTATCTTGCAAAGCATAGTCTTGTTTCGTACACACCACAGGACAACCTCGTTTATAACCTGTACCGGCAAAACTGCTGATAGGACAATACTCAGAAATCATCAATTCTACACGGCCTTGCACAATAGCTCCAATAGGCATAATATTTTTACTTGCCATCGTATTCATTTGATGCAAGGTAGCCTCTAAGGACACATTGACAGTACTAAATCCTAAGTCATTAAGTATGCCTAAGGTGTGAGAGTTAAAGGTTTGCAATCCTGTATCACCTTCCACCACACCTGTATATCCCAGTTGATGTAATACCTCCAAAGCCCCCAAGAAATGCACTCGAATCCCATCTGGATTGGCTTGTACCATATGATTTACCATATCCCTAAAGGCTATACTTTCATTATCCTTAATCACCCTTGGGGTACTAAATATAATTTCTTTGTTAGCCTCACGGCACATTTGTACAGCTTCTTCATATACAGGATATGCTACTGGGATTCTTTGTAATGGATCGCCAAACACAATACGGTCTACTGGCGTCATAATTGCCTGCTGCAGACCTTCTAAGGAATCCACTAAGATTTCTAATTGTTTTGTATTAGATTCTAGGGTATGCACCTGTGTAAATCCTAACACCTGTCCTACTGTTTTTGTCATATCTCCTAATAATTCCATCCCTGTCGGCAAGTTCGCTTTACGTGCTTCCCATGATGCCACGTATTGTTCTATTAGCAATTCTTCCATAGCCTCCACAGCATGTCTACGAAGACTATTTAAGACACTGCTAGGCCACATGAAAGAACCTTCTGGAACCGTCACATGATCTAACTCAAATAGAGTATTCCCTAAACGACCTAATTGTTCCGTAATTTTCTCCACAGAAGTAGGTTTATGATTAGCCATTTGTAATACATATTCATCTGTGACTGTTACCGTTTGACCAGAAGCTAACATCATCGTCAATGACACAGTACTACCTTCTTCACCATGTAAGAACATATAGGATTTGTATTTACGGGTAAAATCTTTTAACCCCCGTTGTTTGGTATATCCACCTTGGCTGGCACGATAGACCTTGCCTGCACTAATGGTTTCCGTAAGTGGAATGCGATATATATTACGATCAAAAGTCATATCCGCCGTCACTGTAATGTAATGCACATCTCCCGTATGGGCGATGACTTTCAGTAAGTCACCTTCCGCCACAGCCTCCTTAGTGCGCAAGGATAACGTACGGCCTTTAACCTGTCCTTCTCCCAAGTATTTCCCTAAATGGTTAGGCGCACTGATGGTCATCATAGACTTGGAACCATTATTTTCTAAATAAGCCGTAGAGAACCCACGATTAAACCCTTCTTCTAAGCGAGTAAAATCTGCCTCTGTGGCTTGTCCAGATCTATCGATGATTGTCCGATACGTACCGATGACTTCATGCACATAGGATACCTTTTTCATGCGTCCTTCTACTTTGAATGAAGCTACGCCTGCTTCGATGAGCTCTTTCATATACGCACTATAGTTTAAGTCCTTAGGGCTCATGATATAGGTCTCTTTATCATGAGTAATTTGTTCACCATCTAAAGTAACCAATTGGTATGGCAAGCGACATGGTTGGGCACAAGACCCACGGTTGCCACTACGTCCACCAATGAAACTACTCATCAAACATTGTCCAGAGTAGGAGATACAAAGCGCTCCATGAATAAACACTTCAATTTCAGCCTTCGCATGTTCACAGATATGGCGAATTTCATCTAGGCTCAGCTCCCTAGATAGAACCACTCGTGTAAATCCTAAGCGTTCTAGAAATTGTACAGTCTCCAAATTAGTAGCCGTCATTTGTGTACTACCATGTAGCTCTAAGGAAGGCGCTACTTGACGCGCTATTCTTGCAACACCAAGATCTTGCACAATAATGCCGTCTACACCAATGCGTTCTAGTTCCCGTAGATGCTCTGCTAAGGCTTTACTTTCACGGTCACCTACCAAGATATTCACCGTTACATAGATACCCACCTGTAATATATGAGCTAATCGCAAAGCCTCTCGCAACTCATCATAGTCAAAATTTCCCGCATGAGATCGCGCATTAAAGACCTTACCGCCTAAATAAATGGCATCAGCCCCTGCTTCAAGGGCGGCCATAAAGTTTTCCATTGTCCCTGCTGGGGCTAATAATTCCATCACAACTCCTTATAATAAATCGGTCATCCCATAAGAGAGATGACCGATTGTTACATCCCGTAGGATTTACGTATTATCGTAAAGTGCAACCTTTGTCTGCTAATTTTGCTAACATCGCTTGGATTCTATCTTCAATATCAGCATCTACTAATGTACCTTCATGAGAACGGAACGACAAGGTATACGCTAAGCTACGATATCCTTCTTGGATATGTTCCCCTTCGTATACGTCAAAGATACGAACACTCTCAAGATATTCGCCGCCTTCTTGTTTCATCACTTCTAACACATCAATAGCTTGCACATCTTTTGGTGCTACAATCGCTAAGTCACGACTAGTACCAGGGAATTTAGAAATTGCTGTGAAAGAAATTCCTTTGCGGTTCACTTGTAACAATGCTTCTAAATCCATTTCAAATAAATATGCTTTACCACTAATGTCATAATGACTTGCTACTTGTGGATGTAATTCACCAAAGCGTACTATTTCAACACCCTCTACGGAGATACTAGCACTTACACCTGGATGTAAATAATACTCTTTACTTCTACTAATTGCATAATTTTCAATACCAAGATTAGCGAGTACAGATTCAATGATACCTTTTAGATCATAGAAGTCTACATTTCTAGCCGGTACATTCCATTCTTGGCGATCCCATTTGCCTAGGATAACCCCTGCTGCCATCATGCGTTCGTTTGGTAATTCTGTAAGCGGCAATGCCTTAGGTTCGTACACAGCAGCCACTTCAAAAACGGCTAAATCTAAATTCTTTTGAGCTACATTGCGTTTTGCTGTTTCTAAGACGCTAGGTACTAAAGTAGTACGCATCACAGGAAACTCTTCGGAAATTGGGTTTAGAATAGGAATCGCTTGATGTCTGCTATCTGTTTCAGGAATTAACAAATCTTGCAAACTATCTTTATGCATGAAACTAAAAGTAATAATTTCATCTAAACCAGCTTCAGCCAACGCATGTTTTACATCATGTACTAACGCATGCATAGGAGATACTGTTCCCGTTTGGATTCGTGCCAATGGCGTAGTAGGTGCAATATTATCATAGTTGTGAATGCGTGCTACTTCTTCTGCAATATCTGGCATGCCTGTTACATCATCACGCCAAGATGGAATAGTAGCCACTAATGCCTCACCATCAACTTTCACGTCGAAGGATAAAGTTGTTAGGATAGTAATCATCTCTTTTTCTGTAATATTAGTACCTAAATACGAATTCACAGCTTCACTCGTGAAAGACACTGTACGCACTTCTTTTGGCGCTGCATATACATCAATCACACCTTTTGCTACTACAGCACCTGGTGTAATATCCAATAACAATTGCGCTGCCCGATCTAAAGCTAGTGGTGTCACTTCGCTATTCACACCACGTTCAAAACGACCAGATGCTTCAGAGCGTAAGCCTAATGCACGAGAAGTACGGCGAATGGATGCTCCATTAAATACAGCAGCTTCCAATACAACCGTTGTTGTTTCATTGGACACTTCACTATCAGCACCACCCATCACACCAGCTACCCCTACAGGACGGTCAGTATCAGCAATAACTAGCATCGTGTTTGCTAATGTACGATCATTGCTATCCAAGGTTTGAATCACTTCTCCCTCTGTAGCTTTACGAGCCACTAAACTATGTCCATGAAGATGATCATAGTCGTAAGCATGCATTGGTTGACCTAATTCTAGCATCACATAATTTGTTACGTCCACCACATTATTGATAGGACGAATACCGCAATTACGCAAACGATTTTGTAACCATAATGGAGATTTTTGAACTTTTACATTTTCAATCAAACGTCCCATGAAACGAGAGCATAACTCTGTATCAGCAATAGAAATATTCAAACGACCTTCAATGGATGGTCCCTCTTCTTGCACTGTTACCTTTGGGAATGTAGCTTCTGTTTTATCTAATACAGCAAATTCACGACTTAAACCAACCATGGAGAAACAATCCGCACGGTTTGGCGTCAACTCAAATTCATAGACTACATCATTAAGACCTAATACTTCTTTTACATCTTGTCCAATAGCAGTACCTTCAGGGAAGATATAAATACCAGTGGCTTCTTCTGGTAACACTACATCTGTAGATAAGCCAAATTCTGCTACAGAACAGAACATGCCTTCTGATGTTTGTCCACGAAGTTTACCTTTTTTAATTTCTGTACCATCTGCTAAACGAGATTTATGGTACGCTACAGGAACGATTTGTCCCACTGCCACATTAGTAGCTGCTGTTACGATTTGTTTCGTAACCGGCTCACCTTCTTCTGTTAAGCATTCTACTTGGCATACTTGTAATTTATCTGCATCAGGATGTTTTGTAATTTCTACAATTTTTCCGGTATAGATTTTTTTAATACCTGTATCACAGTTGATCACTTCTTCTACTGGAATCCCAGCTTGTGTTAAGGCATCTGCAAATTCTTGAGGATTCTCGCCAAGATTCACAGATACATAGTCTTTCATCCATTGTAAACTAGCTTTCACGGTAACCTCCTAGAATTGCGTTAAGAAACGTTTATCATTTTCATAGAATAAACGTAAATCATTAATACCATATTTCAACATTGCAATACGTTCTACGCCCATACCGAAGGCAAATCCTTGTACTTCATTTGGATCATAACCATTTAATTTCAATACATTAGGATGGACCATACCGCAACCAAGAATTTCTAACCACCCTGTATGAGAGCATACACGGCATCCTTCACCGTGGCACATGCAACAAGAAATATCTACTTCTGCACTTGGTTCTGTGAAAGGGAAGAAACTTGTACGGAAACGTACAGCTGTATCTTCACCAAACATGTGTTTCAAGAACAACTCCAATGTTCCTTTCAAGTCAGAGAAGGTAATCTTCTTATCGATAACAAGACCTTCCACTTGATGGAATACTGGAGAATGTGTGGCATCATAGTCCCAACGATATACTTTTCCCGGTGCGATCATACGGATAGGTGCATTTTTTTCGCTACCTTGCAATGTTCTCGCTTGCACTGGAGATGTATGGGTACGAAGTAATACGGAATCAGTAATATAGAAAGAATCTTGCATATCACGAGCTGGATGATCTGCAGCTAAATTCAAGCATTCAAAGTTAAAATAGTCTGACTCAATTTCAGGACCTTCTTCTACAGCATAGCCCATAGACACAAAAAACTGTTCAATTTCTTCGTTGATTTTTGTTAATGGATGTAAATGGCCTTTACGAACAGGACGACCTGGTAATGTAATATCAATAGTTTCTTGTTCTAATTTAGCTGCCAATACAGCAGATTCCATTTGTTGTTGTACTTCATCTAAGGCTTCTTCCAACGCTACACGCACTGTATTTACCAAGGCCCCCATAGCAGGACGCTCTTCTGGAGATAGTTTGCCCAATCCTTTTAATAAGGAGGTAACTTCTCCCTTTTTACCTAAATAGGTAACACGAATATCTTGTAATTCCTGCAAGTTCGCAGCCCCTTGAATTTGGGCGATTGCTTTCTCTTGCAATGCTTGCAATTGTTCTTTCATTGATTCCTATCCTCCAACTATTCTTCATCTAACAACGACCATGGCAATTCTGGTAATACCAAATCGTCAAGAACCATAAACGTTCCACTTCCCATATAGACAAGTTCTCCCATATCATTATACAAACGACAGGATGTAACCATTGTACTTTGACCTTTGTGTTCCACATTGGATACACCGCGGATTCTTGCATTTTTCGGCAGTGATTTCACAAAATTACCATTAATTTGTGCCGTTGTCACTTGCTTTCCTAGTGTAATACAAGCCAATCCCATAAGATAATCTGATAAACTCAAATGTACCCCACCATACACATCGCCTCGCGGATTACTGTGCAATTGTTCTTCACTGTGAAAGTCTAGTTCCACATGTCCTGGTGACATATTCTTAAGTGTTACGTGATGTAACACCTCAAAAGGATGTGAACTTGTATGCTCTTGAAAGTATTCTAATAATGTTCTATGTTCCATATAGCTAACCTTTCTAAGCTTATCTTTTTATTATAGAGGAAAGTCTACCTCATTATCAATAGATAGCTTAGAAATCCTTGATTAAATCTAATAATCCTTGTTCATCCATCACAGGGATACCCAATTGTTCTGCTTTCGTTAGTTTACTACCTGCATCATCACCGGCAATGACCAAAGTAGTTTTTTTACTGACAGAACCTGTTACCTTCGCTCCATGAGCTTCTAGGATTGCCCCTGCTTCAGAACGTCCCATGGAAGTAAGCTTACCAGTCAATACAATGATCTGTCCTTCCAGTTCATTGCCCGCGGCTTCTTGCACTTCTTCTTCTAACCGTACTCCCGCATGACGTAACCCTTCAATCAATTGGCGATTTCGTTCATTTCCAAAATATTCTACCAAACTTTTCGCCATGGTAGGTCCTATTTCATCAATATTAGTCAACTCATCTATGGTGGCATTCATTAAGCTATCAATGGAAGTAAAGTATTTCGCAATGGTTTGCCCTGCTTTAGCACCAATTAAACGTATACCCAGTCCAAATAACACTCGACCTAAGCCGCGTTGTTTAGAATCGTCAATCGCTTTTAGTAAATTTTGCGCCGACTTTTTGCCCATTCGCTCTAAGGATGTAATATCCTCTTCCTTCAAATGATACAAGTCCACTACCGTTTCAATACGATGATTTGTCACTAGCGCTTCTACAATACTAGGACCTAATCCATCAATGTTCATGGCATCACGGGATGCAAAGTGAATGATACCTTCCTTCTCTACCGCTGGGCAATGTTCATTACTACAATAAATAGCCACTTCTCCTTCACGGCGCACCGTAGGAGATTCACACACCGGGCAAGCATTGGGCATTTCATAAGGCACAGAATCCGATTTTCGTTTATCTACCACCACAGAAATTACCTCTGGAATGATTTCTGCAGCTTTATGAATACGTACCGTATCACCAATACGAATATCTTTTTCTTTAATAAAGTCTTCATTGTGTAAAGTTGCCCGTGATACATTCGTTCCGGACACAAACACAGATTCTAATTCTGCAGTCGGCGTCAACACCCCTGTACGCCCTACATTGATTGTAATATCTTTGACGATGGTCTCCACTTCTTCTGGTGGATACTTGAAGGCCGTCGCCCATTTGGGATCCTTCGCTGTGGTCCCCAATGTCTCTTGGTCTTCAAAGTCATTTACTTTTATCACCATACCATCTGTATCATAAGGCAAATTGTGACGTTCGACATCCCAGTAATGAATATGCTCCACAACCTCTGCTATGGATTGACACACTTTATAGTGAGGATTGACATGAAATTTAAAAGCTTCGAGTTGCTCTAATAATTCCTGTTGTGTATGTATGTTAGATCCTTCTGATGAACCAATCGCATAGGCAAAAAAGTCTAAATTTCGACTCGCCGTAATGGCTGGATCTTGTTGGCGCAACGATCCTGCTGCCGCATTACGAGGATTTACAAACGTTTGCAAACCTGCTTCTTCTCGTTCTTCATTGATTCGTTTGAACTCCTTATGCGGCATATAGGCTTCTCCACGAATTTCAATGAAAGGAGGCGCATTATCAATGATTAGTGGAATAGACTGAATGGTTTTTACATTCGCTGTTACATCTTCCCCTACACGACCGTCACCACGTGTGACCGCACGTACAAAGAGACCATTTTCATAATGTAAGTTAACCGCTAAGCCATCAATCTTCAATTCCACTACATATTGCGGCGCATGGCCCAACTCTTTTTCACAGCGCACCCCAAATTGTTCTACTTCAGCATCATCAAACACATTGCTCAAGCTGAGCATTCGTTGTCCATGTACTACTTTTTCAAAGCTTCCTTCCACCTTGGCTCCCACACGTTGTGTAGGAGAGGTCGGCACAATATACTCTGGATGTGCTGTTTCTAACTCTACTAATTTTCGATATAATACATCATAGTCATAGTCAGAAATAATGGGAGCATCTTTCACATAATATAAATACGCATGATGGGCTAATTCTTTTTGTAATTGTTGAATGTCTTCTTGAATACTCATTGTATGATTTCCTTATTTTTTTCGTATAGGAGCGAACTTAGCCATAATTTGTCGCAATCCCTGTGTAGGGAACTCAATTTTTAATTTTACATTGGCCCCTTCACCAACTACATCCACTACAGTTCCTTCACCCCATTTAGCATGGATAGCAGTATCTCCCACAGTCCAATCTACTACTTGTGGATTTCGAATCATAGGTTTTGTAACAGGTCGATTCGCTACAGATTGATGAAATGGTACATTTCGTTGTAATTCTTCCTTCACAGTTCGTTTTGGCCGTACTTCTTCCATGAGTTCGCTAGGAATTTCCTTCAAAAAACGAGATGGTAAATACCCTGTAGTTTTACCAAATACAGTTCGTGTAGTGGCATTAGATACATATAACTCTTCTTCGGCTCTCGTAATCCCTACGTAGGCAATACGGCGTTCTTCTTCTACTTCCTCAGGGTTCATCAAGGTACGACTATGCGGAAATAATCCTTCTTCCAAACCAGCTAAGAATACCACAGGGAACTCTAGTCCCTTTGCAGCATGCAAAGTCATTAACGTCACTTTGGATTCTTCTTGTTCAAAGGAATCTACATCATTCACCAATGCTACTTGCTCAAGAAAGTCTTGTAAAGTACCTTCTGGATTTGTATCCATAAACTCTTTGGCTACCGACACCAACTCACCAATATTTTCTAACCGAGCTTGGTCTTGTGGGTCTGTACTATTCTCTAGTTCCACTACATATCCAGTCCGATCTAGTACGGCCTCAATAATACCTTGTACGGAAAGCTCTGTAGCCTCATTGACTAAGGTAAAAATTAAACCCATAAATTCTTCTAACTTTTCTTTCGTTTTACCTTTTATAGTAGAAATTTGGTCTAATTGACTCAATGTCATAAATAGTGAATTATTCGTTTCTCTTGCAAAATCCTGTAATTTACCGACTGTAGTTAATCCAATACTACGTTTTGGCACATTAATAATACGTTGTAAGCAGATATCATCAAATGGATTGATTAAAATACGCAAGTACGCCAAAATATCTTTGATTTCTTTACGATCGTAGAACTTAGTCCCCCCCACCATAGTGTAAGGAATACCGCGTTTGATCATAGATTCCTCAAGTACACGCGATTGGGCATTCGTGCGATATAAAATAGCCATCTCTCCATAACTACGATTGTGAATTTCCTTTTGTTTTTTGATGGTATCTCCTATGAAAGCTCCTTCTTCTTGTTCGGATTGAGCTTCAAAATGATGAATTTTGGCACCTTCTCCTTTATCTGTCCACAACACTTTTTCAGGGCGCCCCTCATTGTAATCAATGACCGCATTAGCCGCCTCTAAAATTGTTTTCGTAGACCGGTAGTTTTGCTCTAATTTAATAAGCTTTGCCTTAGGATAATCTTTTTCAAAGTCCAAGATATTTTGAATATCAGCACCACGCCATGCATAGATACTTTGATCCACATCACCTACCACGCATAAATTATTCCATTTAGAAGCTAATAAAGATGCTAATGTATACTGTGCATGGTTTGTATCTTGATACTCATCGATCATAATATAACGGAAACGATGACTGTACTTTTCTAGTACGGCTGGATTTTCTTGTAATAATTTAACAGCTACTAGCAATAAATCATCAAAATCTAAAGCATTATTTTTTCGCAATTCGGCTTCATAATAATCGTACACCTTAGACACTTGTTGTGAATAAAAGTCACGAGCTTCACTGCGGAAATCCTTAGCTAATTTCATTCTATTTTTTGCATCGCTAATCTGTGATTGCATAGCCCCTACAGGGTAATATTTATCATCTAAATTTAGTGCTTTAATTGCTTGTTTAATAACTGCTTGAGAATCACTAGAATCGTAGATGGAAAAGTTTTTACTATATCCCATGAAGGAATCTAGTTCAAAGCGCAAAAATTTAGCACAAAAAGAATGGAATGTACTAAGCCAAATACGGTGTGCTGTATCCCCTACTAAGGTTTCCACACGTTCTTTCATTTCTTTTGCTGCTTTATTGGTAAATGTGATGGCTAAAATTTCATAGGGGCTTACCCCTTGTGTCAACAAATAGGCGATACGATATGTTAACACTCGTGTTTTACCTGATCCAGCACCAGCCAATATAAGAAGAGGCCCTTCAGTTGCGTATACTGCCTCTTGTTGCTCTTTATTTAAACCGTCAAATATCATAATACCTCTCTTGCATATAACAAGGGTGCGCTGTGTTTCACTACAACGCACCCCCTATTATAGATTAGCCTTTCATAGCACCCACAATTGGTGGTACTACTTGTTTTTTACGGGATAATGTATGTTCTAAATATACTTCATTGTCCACAGGTTGTGCATTAAATGCGGCTGCTACCACATCATTCGCATCTCCAACAAAGATTAAGTTTGTTGCTTCTGTTAAGATATTTGTAATCATCAAGTAAGAAGCGCTGTAATTATTGGTACTACGCAATGTTTCCATAGCTTTTAACAAGCATGCTTTACGGCCCAAAATATCTGTAGTATCCATTACTTGGATTTGGCCAATACTGATGATTTTGCCATTTGCTTCAAATTCTTTTAAATCTGTACGCACGATTTTTTCATCGGAATAATCAGATACATCAGAACCGGCTTTCAATAATTCCATACCATATTCTTCTAAGTTAACACCAGCAATAGTTGCTAATTTTTTAGCCGTTTCTTTATCTTTTTCAGTGCAAGTAGGAGAACGGAATAATACTGTGTCAGAAATAATGGCAGATAGCATTAAGCCAGCAATATTTTTAGGAATCTCTTGGCCATATTGCCAGTATAAATTAGCAAGAATTGTACAAGTACATCCTACTGTTTCATAATGAATGAAAATAGGATTGTCTGTTACCAACCCACCAATACGATGATGATCGATATTTTCGATTAATTCTGCTTCTTCGATATCGTCAATAATTTGTACTTTTTCATTGTGGTCCACAAGAACAACTTTTGTTTTTTGCTTTGGAGCTTCTACATTAGAACGAATGATACCTAAGTATGTACCATTGTCTACTACCGGATATCCACCGATGTGGGAATTAGCTTTGAAGTCACGTAATTTCGTTTCTTTGCTAATCACTTGGCAAGAAGTTTTTGTACAAATCTCACCAGCTGTTACATTTGCATTGCCACCCATAGCACCTTCTAAAGCATCAATTAAGCGTTGCGCTGTAATCGTGCCTACATAAATAGTACCATTTTCTACCACTGGAATGCGATTCATTTCATATTGTTTACGCCATGCTAATACTTCTTGCAAAGAAGCTTTTGCATCTACAGCTGGAATTGTTTCTAGTACATCTTCAACTGTTACAGCAAAAGAAGTTACGATTTCTGGATGTTCAAAACCAAAATACTTTAACGCAAAAGATGTTTCTTTATTTGCTTGACCAGCACAAATTGGTTGTGCTCCGAAGCCCATTTGATTTTTTAAATTTGCATAGGAAATTGCAGAACAAATAGAATCTGTATCTGGACTCTTATGTCCTGTTACTAAAATTGTATCTCTTAACATAATGTCACCTCTTATAATCATCACTTGAGTTATTTATTAATGTTTCTTTATTATACCATAATTAGGCATAAAATGCATACAAAAAAGACCTCGTAAACAACAGTTTACAAGGCCTTCTCATTCGTTTCTATTACGCATTTTTAGAAACTACTTGTTCTCCTTTGTAAGAACCACATGTTGGGCAAACGCGATGCGGCATCATTGGTTCGTGACATTGTGGACAAGCTACATAACCAGGTACTTCTAATTTCCAGTTAGCACGACGACGATCTCGACGGCATTTGGAAAGTCTACGCTTTGGTACTGCCATTATCTGCACCTCCTTAACATAATCACTAGGTATTAATCATCATTTTCTTCCTTCAGCAATGTTCTTAGCACTGCTAATCGAGGATCTACCACAAAGGATTCACAAGAGCATGGTGAAACATTTTGATTAGCTCCACACTGAACACACAATCCTTTGCAATCATCCTGACATAACACTTGAGAGGGCTCATTGATGATTAATGTTTCCCGAATGGTCTCCGTTAGATCGATTTCTTCCCCATCGAAAGAAATCACATCACCGTCTCCACTGTTGGAATGTGTAACACCAAAAGTCTCTTCAAATGGAACAGTATGGGTATAATTAGTATCGGTTAAGCATCTTGAGCACTCATATTGTCCATTTGTTGTTATGGTACCATTCACCACATAATGTTGACCATCATAACGAAGCTCACCACTAATGGTTATATCATGACGGCTCCAAGGAAAAGCAGATACGTCACCAAGATCATCACCTGATGTCGTACATAGAAAAGGGACTACTCGTCCAATCTGTTCTTTTGCTTGCTCTACTTGCAGTTTCATAATTTTACCTCGACTATACTATTATAGCTACCTATACTATCTTTGTCAAATACTAGCCCTATATGTTGTTGAGTATTCAGAAAACTCATACAAGACTTAGCAATTAACTCTCATGTGAAAAAGAGCTCTCCTATAGGAGAGCCCTTATGTATGTGGATTAATTTATCGAAAAATTAATTACATTTCTTCGAATTGGTCTTTACCAACCCCACAAACTGGGCAAAGGTAATCAGCTGGTTGATCTTCGAATTTAACGCCTTCAACAGCTTCGTCATAAACCCAACCGCATACTACGCAAACGTATTTTTTATCCATTGTGTGCACCACCTTTCGTACTATAAGATTTGTCTCAGATACTTTATCTATAATCAGTATACCACTACAATCGAAAACTTTCAATATATTCTCAATCATTTTCTATATTATTTTTAGATACCTATTTGCAAACTACGCATAATAGGGACATATTACATCATGATATCTACATTTAGTAAATCTATATCTATTACCATCGACGGCTCGCACCGCCACCACCGGAAGATCCACCGCCGAATCCACCAAAACCTCCACCGCCTGAACGGCCAGAGCCACCACCTCGACTAGAAGCTAATACCCATAATAAAGATTGTGTAATAGCGCCACCAAATACAGTGAAGTCCAAAATGAGTAACAAGAGAATACCTCCACCTATAAGCAACATTTGAAAAGGCGTTAATTCCTCTACATTTTGTGTTTCATAGGTACGACTTCCGTCAATGGTGATACCGTACTCTTTAGCCGCTTCACCTACTAAGGTCGCATAGGTATTTACTACTCCTTTACCTATTTGACCTTGTTTAAAATACGGTATGGCATAGTCATCTAAAATTTGTCCCGCTTTGGCATCATTGATTGCACCTTCTAAACCATAGCCAACTTCAATACGCATTTGTTTATCTTTAAGGGCTATCAAGAAAAGAATACCATTATTTTTATCCTTTTCACCGATGCCCCAAGAACGAAACACCTTGTTTGCATACTCTGTTACATCCTCACCATCTAAAGTAGGGATGATCAGAACCGCGATTTGAGCCTTTGTCTTTTGCTGTAACTCAAACCCCATACGATTCATCTTCTGAACATCTTCTTTAGTCAAGGTCCGTGTTTGATCCAAAATATACCCATTTTTTGGTGGACTCGGTACATCTAAGGCAAAAGCAGATAGGTTACCCCAAAATAAAACTATTGTTACAAATAAAGCACTGAGAATAGTAGTCCATGTATATTTTTTTCTCATCCTACCTCCTCATGAAAGATACCCTTTTATATCGCACTATAGCTCAATTCCTTCCAACGATACATAGTCATTGTAAGTACATATGTTAAAAGGATTAAAATTGCACTTTCGGCGCACTTTGTGCCCCTTGATCTGCTTCAAAATATGGTTTCACCTGAAATCCCATAGGACTAGCGATGATGGATGTAGGTAAGGTACGAATCTTCATATTATAGGCTTGTACACTGCCATTATAATCCTTACGTGCTACTGCAATACGATTTTCTGTACCTGCTAATTCATCTTGTAAAGCTCTGAAATTAGCATCTGCTTTTAAGTTCGGATAGTTTTCTACTACCACTAACAAACGACTTAGGGCACTACTTAATTCTTGGTTCGCTTTCGCCGTTTCTTCTACTGTTTTGGCACCACCTAATTTTGCCCGTGCATCTGCTACTGCTTGAATTGTTTCTTTCTCATGGGTCGCATAACCTTTTACAGTATTCACTAAATTCGGAATTAAATCAGATCGACGTTGCAACTGCGTTTGCACTTGTGCCCATTGCCCATTGACTTGTTCTTCCGTTTGTACTAATCCATTGTAGGAACTAAATATCCAAATCAGAAGTACACCTACAATACCTAAACCAATTAACCATGACTTTTTCATAAGTCCTCCTTTACACTATAATTCTTATATACCTAATTTGCCATAATATACATGAGCTTTATAGATAACTTTTTTAAGCCTAATAAACTCATATACAAGCATATCACTATTTTACATTCATTAAAATACACATATGTATTGGGATCATTTTAATATCATATATGCACCATGTGCCACATATCTCTTAGTGATGAGCTTAGTTATATTATACATTGTTTTTATCATCTTTTACAGCAACTATATTTTTTCATTCTATTAAGCTATAATGAAAGCATGTTGAAAGCTCCAGTGATTTAAATAAATGAATCACTATTCTATATAGGAGGAATTATGAAAACTAGTTTAACAGAATTATTAGGCATTCAATATCCTATTATTCAAGGTGCTATGGCTTGGACATCTGAGCACACCCTTGCGGCCGCAGTAGCCAATGCTGGTGCTACTGGTGTTATCGCTACAGGCGGTCGTGACACAGAATGGGTTCGCCAAGAAATCCGTCAATGCAAATCCTTAACTGACAAACCATTCGGTGTAAACTTAATGTTAATGGCACCTAACTTAGATGATATCTTAGCCGTTATCGTAGAAGAGAAACCTGCTTTCGTTACCTTAGGTGCGGGCAATCCTGTTCCTTTCATCGAACCATTACACGCAGCAGATATCAAAGTAATTCCCGTAGTTCCGAATGTAAAACTTGCTAAACGTGTTGCAGCTGCAGGGGCCGATGCCATCATCATCGAAGGTCAAGAAGCAGGCGGTCATATTGGTACACAAACAACGATGGCCTTACTAGAAAACGTTGTGCCAGAAGTTGATATCCCTGTGATTATCGCTGGCGGTATTGTAGATGGTCGTGGACTCGCTGCTGGTCTTACTATGGGTGCAGCTGGCGTTCAAATGGGCTCTCGTTTCATCTTAGCGGAAGAATGTAAAATGCATCAAAACTGTAAAGAAGCTATTATCAACGCTACAGATACTGACTCCACTGTAACAGGTCTTACTTTCAATCACGGAGTACGTGGTCTTAAAAGTGAGTTTACAGCTCGTTATTTAGAAGCTGAGTACAGTTGTGCCCCTAAAAGTGAATTGACAGCTATGGCAATCGGTACAAATAAAAAAGCTGCCGTTGATGGAGATACTGTAAACGGCGTTGTTCAAGTTGGTCAAGGTCTGAACCGCTTAACACAAGTAGAGCCTGCGAAAACCATCGTAGAATCCGTTGTAGCAGAAGCAAAAGAAGCCATCAAGAAGGCACAACAATTCATCTAATTAAATATATACTTTCTACTCACAATGTCCCCCTTGGTTTGTTTCTTAACCAAGGGGATTCAAGTAATAATACTACCGTATACATAGCAATATATAGGAGGTTACTATGCTACCATTTAAAGGAAAATATCCAAAATTAGATCCAAAAAGTCACGCTATGCCAGGTGCTGAGCTTGCTGGCGATGTAGAACTAAAAGAATATGCCTCTGTATGGCAAAATGTATCTGCTCGCGGAGATGTCAATAAAATTATAGTAGGCCGCTACTCCAATGTACAAGACAATTCTGTACTTCACGTAGACGATGACCACGCTTGTATCCTTGGTGACTTTGTAACCATTGGTCATAGTGCTATCATCCACGCCTCTACCCTAGAGGACCACGTATTAGTGGGTATGGGAGCTATCGTTCTTAGCCGTTGTCACATCGGCCGTGGCTCCATCATCGGTGCGGGCGCTCTCGTGCTAGAAGGTACAGAAATTCCACCCTACTCCCTAGTTGTAGGTAGCCCTGCTAAGGTCATTCGTACAGACGAAACAATGATTACAAAAATCCACAACCAAGCTGTGAAATACAAAACACTGTGGACTAAAGAATATGGATTTTTACCAGATGCTGATGGTGAAGTGTGGGATCCTAGCCAAACTATTGTATAAAATAATTCAATGAATTTTTATAAAAAGAGCTGTATAGTATTCCCTATACAGCTCTTTTAGTTCACTCTTTATCTCGTAATCGTGCATACCTATTGTCTTATAGTAGAAAATAAGTTGCTCGACGTATCCTTATCTTTTCTAAAAAATCTATTATAATTATTTGACTCTCATACATATTTAATGTGAATATCAGTCAATGTAAAGCGGATATTTGACATTACAGTTCAAATATCCGCTATTTTATAATATTAATTTAGCTAGCTCATATTATTCCATATACAACACTACATCTCCCTGTTGCAAGGACGCTTGTATATCAATAATTCGCTGGTTGCTACTTCCTCTAAATGCTAATGCTGGGTCTCGTAAATCATCCACGAATTTCCCATCCACTAAGATATGGCACCGCTCTATCAATTGTCGTTTATTAGGGCAAGCCAATATTTCTTCATAGGTATATCCAGAATAGACCCAAATTAACTTTTGAGGCACTACTGCCAATACTCTATCAACAAGAGGTAGTAATCCATCTACATTTTGAAAGGGCTCTCCCCCTAGTAAGGTCAATCCACTGCATGCAGGCGCACTGACATAGGAAAGTAATCTCTCTGTATCTGATTCGGTCCACTCTTGGCCAGCAGAAAAGTCTTGATACTCTTCGTTAAAGCAATTATAACAACCATGAGTGCAGCCAGTAACGAATAAGGATGTACGAATACCTTCACCATTAGCAATATCATATTGTCTAAGCTGTCCATAGCGCATTGTACATCCTTCTTTCATCATCTTATTAAATATGCATTACTCGATCTTTAATTTCTTTAGTACGGCCTTCATTCCAGAAATTTTCCCCTAAATAACCGCAAGTTCTACGAATTACCGTCAAAGTATCACGATTCGTATTGTGACAACGAGGACATTCCCATTGTACTTGATCATTAACGATAATCTCACCATCAAAGCCACATTCATGGCAATAGTCTGATTTTGTATTAAATTCCGCATAGGAAATGGTGTCGTAAATATACTGCATCATCGTCAACAAAGCTGGGATATTATTATTCATATTAGGAATTTCTGCATAGGAAATGCATCCCCCAGTGGATAACTGTTGAAACTCCGACTCAAAGGCAAATTTATCAAACACATTGATTTCTTCACGTACATTCACATGATAACTATTGGTGTAGTATCCTTTATCTGTAATATCCGGAATCTCACCAAACCGAGCTCTATCAATAGAGGAGAATCGGTTGGTTAAACTTTCAGCTGGTGTACCATATAAAGCAAAACCGATATTATGAGCTTTTCTCCAAATTTCTGTAGCTTCATGCAATCGTTCCATTACTTTTCTAGCAAAACGATGACCCTCATCCGACGTATTGGAATCTCCTACAATTAGCTTGGTCGCTTCATATAAACCGATATATCCCAAAGAAATCGTCGCATATCCACCTTCTAATAATGGTCGAATCGGAGCCCCTTTAGGAAGGCGTGCAATGGCTCCATATTGCCAGTGAATAGGAGATACATCACTGGTCACATCTTTCAATAGTTCATAGCGGAACAACAATGCTTTTTCAGCTAATTCTAAGCGTTTTTCCAAAATCTCAAAAAAAGCATCTTCCTTACCTTGTGCTAAAATACCAATTTGAGGTAAGTTAAGACTTACCACACCTATATTAAAACGACCATTAAATACATACTCACCTTGCTCATTTTTCCAAGGAGATAAGAAAGAACGACATCCCATAGGAGCAAATACATTACCTTCATAGATTTCTTTCATCTTTTTCGCAGAAATATAGTCAGGATACATGCGTTTCGCCGTACATTGAGCAGCCAGTTCCGTCAAATAATAATATTCACTATTAGGATGTACATTATGTTCATCCAACACATAAATCAACTTAGGGAAGGCTGGTGTAATATATACATCTGCCTCATTTTTGATGCCTTGTATACGTTGTTTTAGAATTTCTTCATCAATTAAAGCAGCTTCTTTTGCTAGTTCACTATTCGGATCGAAGTGCATAAACAATGTTACAAAAGGCGCCTGTCCATTCGTAGTCATTAAGGTGTTAATTTGATATTGAATAGTTTGAATCCCATCTTTTACCTCTTTTTTCGTCCGTTGCCAAGCAATTTCCTCTGCCTTTGCTACATCTGGAGCCATACCATACACTTCGACCTGCTCTTGTAATGTTAACTCTAAATATTTATCATAGGATTTTCTTACATAAGGCGCCAAAATACGATCAATCCCATTAATGCTTTGACCTCCATATTGGCCAGATGCAACCTGTGCAATAATTTGTGTAGTTACCGTACATGCTACCTGAAAGGATTTAGGCGTATCAATGCGTTTTCCATTGATAACTGTGCCATTTGTCAACATATCTTCTAAATTTACTAAACAGCAATTAAACATAGGTTGAATGATATAGTCCATATCATGGAAATGGATGGCACCACTGTCATGAGCTTGCACAATATCCGTAGGAATCAATTTTCTACGAGCAATGTCTTTACTCACTTCTCCAGCAATTAAATCACGTTGGGTAGATACAATAGAAGCATCTTTATTGGAGTTTTCATCAAGAACTGCCACATTTGATTTATTCAATAAACCAAATACATCTTTATCTGTGGTATTCTCTACACGCTTGAACGCTTGTACTGCTTTATAATTTTCATAGGCTCGAGCCGTTGCAGGATTATTATTTTCCAGGAGTTTATAATACACTTGATCTTCAATAGCATAGATTGTAATATTGCGCCCCATTTTTTCTGCATAAGACTCAATTTCATTAGCAATTTGCAAAGCCAATCCAGGCGTATATACACCTGTACTACTATGCATAGCTTTTTCTATAGCAATAATAATTTTTTCTTTATCAAAATCAGCAATAGTACCATCTCTTTTTATCACATGTATCATAATACAGCCTCCTATATACTAATTACACCGCACATAACAAACTATACGGTGTATTAGATTTAGTATGAATCATACAAACAATGCATAAGCAAAAAATTAACATATGCGGTGCACATTTAAATCAAAATATGGACATATAAAAAGAGCAATTTCTGCTCTATCCATTCTGTATCTACACATGTAGAAAATTCGTACTGCTTTTTTAGTGTATAGTCATTTCATAAGCACTGAAACAATTAATCGTTTTTTCAAATGCTTAGTAACCTGTCTAACAATCAAATATATAACTTTGTAGATTACCACTATGTTGTACCCTTTATGGATATCACTAGATTCAGTTTACAACATATTGTAGTTTATTTCAACAAAAACCACTATATCATGTATACCAATTAGATATAGTAAACTTGTAAAAATAGGAGAATCCTCTACTTTTACACATTTATATTCATATTTTCTTACCTGAATTGCCTAGGTAAAAGACTTTTAAATAATGAATAATTGATATGGGAGGTCAGTTGACATCCTTATACAACAAAAGCGACCAAATCCAAAAGGATTTGATCGCTATTCTACTTAGATAACTAGAATTTAATTTTCGTAGCAATCCAGGCAGATAGAATTGCTTTTACAATATCACCAATAATAAATGGATAGAACAAAATTCCTAAGGCTTTTTGTAATCCATCAGCAGTGAATGGTATATTTGCAACAGACATGAAGTACGGCACTGCCGCTACATAAGTAATCACAATACTTACTACTGTAGCTACTACAGCATATCTAAGAAAACTTTTTTCTGTTCCCTTTAAGCAACTAACCGCAGTATAGGCAATAGGCCAAATCAAAATAAACCCACCTGTAGGACCTAGTATTTTTCCCATACCACCAGTAAATCCAGTAAATACAGGTAATCCAACTGCTCCTAATAATACATAGACTAATAAAGTCAAAAATGCCTGCTTTGGTGGCAATATCAAACCAATCAAACATAATGCAATGGTAATTAAGGAAATCATTCCCACACCCATGGGGTTCGGAACCGATAATTGTGCCATTACACAGGCTAATGCCACTAACAAAGCCATTTTTGTCAAATCTCTAGTCTGTAACATTCATTAACTCCTCTTCATAAATCCATTTGCAGTGTGCACGCCCACCATGAGTTCCAACTAGTTCGCACTCACCAATTTGCGTATGCTTCTCTGAATGGATTATAAGCTTTTCTACAGAAATAACATCTCCACCATAAAATGGTGCAGAAAACGTAATATCTAATTGAAGTAACATTGCTTCATCTAACACATGATGTGCCATATGTGATAAAACCATTAATTCAGGTACTACTGGTACCTCTTCCCGATAGATGGAATTATCATCTTGAATAGCCTCAACAAACTCAAGTATAGATTCAGGTGTAAACACGAATTTTGTTCTTGTTCTATCTTTTAATTCACCTGGCCAAACCTTTGGCATTTCCCCCAATGAAACTTCATCATGGTGGCTCCTTTCGGAGTCAAACCGTTCTAACATCGTGGACACTAAAGTGCCTTTTGAATTACAAACAGTCACTATATGTTCTTGCTTTCTTGGGGTATAGTTAATTTGTAACTGTGGTGATCTTGTAGTTCGTTTATATTGTACATTACGTACAATCACGGTATTAGGAATTTCCCTTACACTTGTCAAGCCCTTACATAGTGTATGCATAGTGCCTCCTCCCCATGATATGGGTATACTGGATCTTACAAGCTTACATGATTCTTACATTCTGTTACACCTTTATTATAATTAATCAAGTTCAATATAGTCAACCTATTTTTCAAATTATTTGTTAACATATACTGATTAACTGTTCACATTTATCACATAAATAAATTAAAAGGACTGCAATACAAAGTAAACTACCATGTATTACAGTCCTAATATATTATCTACTATTTTTCAACAGATATCACTCTTTTCAATTAGAAAGAATAACCTACACCTGCATGCAAGCCTTTTACATCTGTTTTGTTTTGATTCATACTGTATTTATCATATTGATAATATACATTTAAATCAACATCTGGACGCAATCCATAAGAAGCGCCTAATTGATAGGTTCCTTTGATATCATTTCCGAAACCGATTTTAGCAAAACCTTCAATTTTATCAGCTAATTGAGTATGTCCAATTACACCTGCTTGGTATCCAAAACCACTTTGTTTAGGTCCCATATCTACGTATGTACCAGCACCGTAGACGTTCACATTAGGATGTACTGCATAAGCACCTGCCAATTGATGATCTTTGATATCTGCGCCTGTACGACGAACTTTATTAAAAGAATATTGTGCAGCTAATGTATCAGATAGCCCTTGTTGTGCTGACACACCAAAACCATCTTTACGTTTTGTATCTTGTGCTGTTTTTTTAGACAAAGAATACTCTGCGGCTACTTTTGTTTCGCCTACATTAATATTAGTTACAGGCACAGCAGCTGCAAATGCAGAGGCACTAAATGCGGCTAATACCGCTGTGGCTACTAAAACTTTTTTCATAATATCCTCCTTATATGAGAATTTTATCGTTTCATGAAAGCTGGTACTTCTGGAGAGTTACCTGTAGCTCCAAATGGGCTTTTACGAGCAAAGCCATTAGTAGAACCTTGGTCACCAAAACCTGTAGCAACAACAGTGATAAACACTTTGTCCCCTACGTTTTCATCAATAACAGAACCGAAGATAATATTTGCTTCTGGGTCCGCTGCTTCAGAAATAATTTCTGCTGCTTCATTGATTTCAAATAAGCTTAACTCTTCACTACCAGTAATATTTAACAAGATTCCTTTTGCACCGTCAATGGAAGTTTCCAATAATGGGCTATTGATTGCTTGTTTAGCAGCATCTACAGCACGGTTTTCACCTTCACCTACACCGATACCCATCAATGCTTCACCTTGGTTTGTCATGATAGTTTTTACGTCAGCAAAGTCAAGGTTGATTAAACCTGGCTTTGTAATTAAGTCAGAAATACCTTTGATACCTTGACGCAATACTTCATCAGCTGTTAAGAAAGCATCTTTTAAGGAAGTTTTACGGTCAATAATACCCAATAAACGGTCATTTGGAATTGTAATAATTGTATCAACTTTACCAGTTAATGCTTCAATACCACGTTCAGCTTGTTCTTTACGTTTTTTACCTTCAAAGCCAAATGGTTTTGTTACAACACCTACTGTCAGTGCACCAGCTTCACGTGCACATTCTGCTACTACTGGAGCTGCACCAGTACCAGTGCCACCACCCATACCAGCAGTTACGAATACCATATCAGCACCTTGCAATGCTTTTAAAATATCTTCACGACTTTCTTCTGCAGCTTCACGGCCTACTTCTGGGTTAGCACCCGCACCAAGACCTTTAGTAGCTTTTTCACCAATTTGAATGCGAATAGGTACATTTGTACCATCTAAGGCTTGTGTTTCAGTATTAGCTACTAAGAAATCAACATTTTCCAAGTCACTACCGATCATGCGAGATACGGCATTTCCACCGCCGCCACCAACACCAATTACTTTAATTTTTGCGAACTCTGACATCGAATGATCCTCCTCTTTACTAGAGATATATTTCATATATTGTTACTATGACATTATATTACTAGTCTATCTTATCATTATAATTTGCTTTTATTTTACAATATATTTTATATTTTTTCAATGAAAGTCAAGAAATGACTTTATTTTTTCTATGTATGTAGTCGTTTTGTTAATAATAATCTACGTATAGCTGCCGTATTTTGAAACAGTCGCAACCCAAATGAAATCAATGCTACATAGTATAAGTCTATACCCACTGCATTGCCTAAGAATACTAAGACCGCAGCTAGTAAGGAATTAGAAAAGAACCCCGTAATAAAAATAGATAATTGAAAAGTTCTTTCAATAGCTGCTCTAGTGCCGCCAAAAACAGAGTCTAATGCTGCTAATAGGGCGACAGAAGTATATTTTGCATACGATACAGGCACATCAAAAGGGCTTATGATTCCGATAGCAACCCCTAAGACTAAGCCCCCTAGAATCCATACATATACCATTATTGTCCTCCCTTCACTTTGATGTAATTTTGTTTCATTGTTCCATCATAAGCAGGGACTATTATATGAGCTTCATCTTGAATTTTTACTTCAATCCCCCAATATTTGAGAGACTCCACCACCCCACCGCGCATGGTCAAAGAGGAGTGCAATGTTTTAGTATCACCAATAGCTTTTATAATAAAAGGAGGAGCAAAAATCTTTCCATTCACGGTAATCGTAGGACCAGAACAACGTATTTCTGATGTTCCTATTAGCCGTTGATCATTAATAGAAATTGCCTCTGCACCAGCTGCTCTTAATTCATTTACAATACGCAACATATCTTCATCATGAATTAAATATAAATTTGGGTTCTCTCCATCTTTAACGGGAGTCTTACTATCCGTTATTGTTAAGACAACTCCGGGGCCTTCTACATCGACTAAGGAAGCCCTAAGAGATAATACTCTATTTTCTTCTTTAATTCCCTCTAAACTTCCTTCTTCTTTCATAGTAGCAATTTGCTTTCTTAGACCTGCTCGTTCTTCTTGAAGTGAATTAATCTTTAAGGCTAATTCTCCACTTCTTTGCAAGTTTACATTGCCTTCTGCAATGGTTTGTGTCATTTTATACTGCGTAACAAGCATAACTCCTACAATCATACTCACTGCAGCTATGGCTATTCGCCCTTGTTTCAACTTTATGCTCCTTTATTGTGTTTTAATAAAAGGGGTTTTAATATTAACATCAATATATTCAGCATTGACATGGCGCTGCGCAATATCTACTAGCATATCTGTCGTTATTTTTGCTTTTTCTTCTAAATTGTTTTGATCACCAATATGAATTGGCAACCCATCAACTGTATAGGCAATAATTTTTCAGCATCCCCTACATTAATTTCACCAATTTGTTTGCGCTTATCCTCAGTGAATGCTTCCATATATGCAATAGCTACTCGAATACCCTCTGCTTCTATAGTATCACCTAATAATGCATTTCCTAAACGAACGCCTGAAATAATAGGAACTGTGGTATCTGGAATATTAGGGCTACTAGCAATAACCATCCCCTGTCTATCCAATGCTACAAATCCAAATTGTGATGGTACTACAACTACGGCTTTACGAGCTTTTATATCAACTTGCAATGTCAACGGTAAGGCATAGGACACATGCGCAGTATCTACCCTCATATCTTTTTGCAATCGTTCTTCTAATGCACCTGTTCGTACGCGCAAAATATTGACTGGATATCCTAAATCACCAATAGCTACCACATCTTCCGAAGTTAATTGTTCTGTTCCATTAACCTGAATTTGCCCAATAGGTAATGGTAATGTAAAAATACCAATTAAAATGAATGCTCCTACTACAATTTTCCAAATTGCTGGTTTGGATCTTCGTGTCGGTTTTTGTTTTCGTCTACGTCGTACACGTTTAGGCCCTTCAGGTGTATCTATAGTGACAACTTCCCAAGGATTATCTTCCTCTTCTATAGGATGGATTGGTCTTTCACTAGTTGGATGTTCCCTATATGGAGGCACTCTTTGTCCCCTCTGTTCTTGAAATCCATTTACATTCATAGCTACTCCTAAAATTTATGCAAACCAGCTGAATGAAGAATTTGTTCGCACAATTCAGGAAATTCAATTCCTATAGCTTTTGCTGCTTTAGGTACTAAAGATGTAGCCGTCATACCCGGTACTGTATTATATTCCAGTACAAACATATCATCTGTGCTGTTCATCATAATGTCCACACGAATGACACCGGCGCATTGCATTTGTTGATATACAGCTTCACCAATGCGTTGCATAGTAAAAGCTTGTTCTTTTGTAATTGGTGCTGGCACTAAATAATCAGTAGCACCAGTTGTGTATTTAGAAGCATAATCATATTCACCAGAATGTGGTCGAATTTCAATCACTGGTAAAGCTTTACCATCTAATACAGATACAGTAAATTCTCTACCATCTACAAATTCTTCTACTACGATGACATGGTCTATGTCTAATACTTGTTTTACTTCTGCATCAACAGTGGCTTCATCCTTAATAATCGCTACACCAATACTAGAACCTTGACTAGCTGCTTTGACCACAAATGGCACTTTAAAGTTAGCGTGAATATCTTCTAGGATTGTATCCACAGATTCTAATTGATTATCATAGGATTTTGAATTTGCTGTGGGAATCTGAGCCCCCAAAAATACATGCTTGCTCATTTTTTTATTCATACCTACAGCATGAGCCATAACACCGGAGCCTGTATAAGGAATACCTGCCATTTCAAGGGCCCCTTGCAAGGCTCCATCTTCACCATATTTGCCATGAATCGCATTAAATACAACATCACAATTTAAATTTTGTAAATCTTGTACTACTGTACTAGGATTGCATTCTAATGTTGTAGCTGCATACCCTTTGCTTTGTAATGCTTCTGCAATAGCCGTAGCCGTCCTTCTAGATACATCAGCTTCTTTTGATGGTCCTCCCATGAGGACAATAATACGTTTATCCTTCACTTTATTTTCCTCCAATAAAGCTAATAATTTAGGTCCAAATTGATTAATATTACCTGCCCCCATAGTGATGACTAAATCATTGGCTTGAACATACTCTAACACAGTTTGTGGCAAGTCATTTACATCTGCCACATAATGAATCTCTTTACCTGTCAATTCTTTAACCATCAATGGGATGGACATACCATCAATCCCCGCCTCAGGTTTTTCACCAGCACTATAAATATCTGTAATGAAAACTAAGTCAGCTTCTTTAAAGGCGGTCCCAAATTCACGCAGCAACAGCTTTGTACGACTATACCGATGCGGTTGGAATAAAATCACAACACGATGATCTTCCAAAGATTTTGCCGCTTTAATTGTGGCTGCAATTTCTGTAGGATGATGTGCATAATCATCTACAACCCAAACATCTTTTACATGCCCTTTTGTCTCAAAGCGACGCTTAGCTCCAATAAATTTACGCAAGGCTTGAGCAGCTACTTCAAAGGAGATTCCTTCTCCCAAAGCTACTACAAGTGCTCCTAGTGCATTCAACGCATTATGTTGACCTGGTACTGCTAATCGTAACGTGCCTAACACGGCATCTTTATGGACTACTTCGAAGGTAGTAATCCCTTGTTCAATACGTAAGTTGTCAATGCGATAATCGTTACCTGCTCCTAAACCATAAGTAATACATTGACGTTTAATATCTGGCATAATCCGTCGAATCGAAGGATTATCACCACATACCACAGCAATACCATCTTCTGGTAACTTCATAGAAAACTCTGTGAAAGCTCGTAATAAGTTTTCTACCGTTCGATAATGGTCCATATGGTCATTTTCAATGTTCGTGATCACAATGCGTTTAGGATTTAAATGCAAGAAAGACCCATCACTTTCATCAGCTTCAGCGATACTATATTTACCTGTACCTACATGGCTACTACCATTTAAATAATCAACTTCTCCACCAATGATGATGGTTGGATCTTGGTTTGCTTCCATAAAAATTTGCCCAATCATAGACGTAGTTGTAGTCTTACCATGCGCACCAGCAACAGCAATGCCATATGTTTCATCTAACACTGCTTTCACCACATCAGAACGGTGTAAAATTGGAATATTTCGTTCTCTAGCCCCTACAATTTCAGGATTATCATCATTGATAGCAGTAGAGCGGATGACCACATCTACTCCTTCTACATGTGCAGCATCATGCCCCATAAAAATAGTAGCCCCTGCTTGTCTAAATTTTTCTGTAATCGCAGATTCTTGAATATCGGAACCAGATACAATAAATCCTTTTTCAATCAATACATGCGCAATGGCACGCATGCCAGAACCGGCGATGCCGATTAAATGTATACGTTGATAGGTATCTAACATAGAGATACTCCCTCCTATGATTTCTTAATAGATAGAGCCAATGTAGCAATTTCTATAGCTGCCTGAGGCTTTCCTAACTGTAATGTAGCTTGGGCCATGCGTTGGCGACATTCTTGATCCTCTAGCATAGCATCTACCGATTGTAATAATCTTGTACCATCTAATTCTTTATCCACTATCATCGTAGAAGCACCTGCCTCTACAAATGCTTTTGCATTGAAAGTTTGATGGTCAGCAGCTGCATAAGGATAAGGAATTAAAATAGATGGTATACCACGTACAGCCAATTCTGCCAAGCCAATTGCTCCTGACCGGAAAATAGCCATATCTGATGCAGCCATGGCCATATCCATATTGTCTAAGTAAGGGACAATATGTGATGTTGGACTGTAAACTTCTCCCCCTTGTATACCTAAGCTTTCACAAACACGACTGTATTCATCAGTTCCTGTAGCATGAATAATTTTAATATCCTCTCTACCTTTATAATGTTCATGGACAGCTAGCATAGCCTTATTAATACTCCGTGCACCACGGGATCCACCAGCTACTAAAATAGCTGTTTGTGTTTCTTGTAAGCCAAAATACGCCCTAGCTTCTTCTCGATTCGCAGTCACCACATTGGGGCGCACAGGGTTCCCTGTATACACTACTCGCTTTGCATTCGGAAAATGCGGAGTCGCTTCTTCATATCCTACCGCTACCACATCTACAAAGCGACTTAAAATTTTATTCGTTATACCTGGCACTACATTTTGTTCTTGAATTAATGTAGGAATTCCACGCAAAGCAGCTGCTAATAATAGAGGACCACATACATAGCCACCAGTACCAATCACAATATCTGGTTGAAACTTAGAAATTAATCGATTCGCTTTCCATAAAGACGATATCGTTTTTCCTGCAGTAACCAATGTATCTAAAGATAATGTACGCTGTAAACCTTGCACCGGCAATGTGGTAAATGGAATTCCTTCTTTAGGAACAATGCGGGACTCAAGGCCTCTTTCAGTTCCTACATAGAGAAAGTTAGCATCTACCATTGTTTCTAATGTTTTATAAATCGTGAGGGCTGGATAAATGTGTCCTCCAGTACCGCCACCTGAAATCATGATATTCATGTATATCCCCTTACAATCGTTCTACCAATCTTCGGAAGTGATCTCCTCTATCTTCAAATCGTGCATACCAATCAAAACTTGCACAAGCTGGAGATAATAATACTACATCCCCATCTTCCGCTATACGAGCACTTAAGGATACTGTCTCTTCCATGGATTCACAACGATGAATGTGTGGCACTCCCACTTTGACAGCAGCTTCTGCAAAACGTTGTGCGGCTTCACCAATAAGAATTAACTCTTTTACATTGGTTTTCACTAACTCCATCATTTCTTTCAGATCTGTCATTTTATCTTTACCACCTGCAATCAACACAAGAGGTGAGGTAAAGGATTCTAAGGCTTTAATAGTGGAATCCGTATTAGTTGCTTTAGAATCGTTATAATAGGTAACTCCATGCAAGGTACGAATGCGTTCCAAACGATGGGCTACACCATGAAATTTTGCAATAGCCTGATGGATATCTTCTACAGCTACACCCAATGCATATGTTAAGGCAATAACACTCAGAATATTTTCAATATTGTGAGATCCTGGGATATGAATATCTTTTGTAGTGATAATTGGGACTGCTTTCCCTTGCATCACTGCATAACATGTATTATTGTCAAAATAAGCTCCATCTGTGACAGGTCTCTCTTGACTAATTCCTAACACATGTCCTTTTACTCGTTTTGCCATATCTGCCACAATCGGAGAATCAAAGTTTAATACTGTCCAGTCCCCTAATTCTTGGTTACGGAAAATATTTTCTTTTGCCTCTTGGTATCGTTCCATGGTTTTATGGCGCAACAAATGGTCTGGTGTCACATTTAGCAAGATAGCCCCTTTAGTGCGAAACTTATCTATACTCTCTAATTGGTAAGATGAAAGTTCTGCTACTAATACACCTGTTTCAGGTACTGCCAAGGCTTGTTCACTCAGAGAGTAACCAATATTACCGCCTACATACACATCCCATTTTGCTTCTTTCAATACTTCTGCCAACAAAGAAGTCGTTGTCGTTTTACCATTCGTACCTGTGACGCCTAAAATTGGAGCTTTTGATACTTCATAAGCAATTTCTACTTCCCCTACTACGGGAATATTTCTTTTTTTCGCCTCTTGAATAATAGGTATCTCTAAAGAAATACCAGGTGATACAACCACTCTTGTAGCTGTATCAAGCAACACAAAATCTTGTTGCCCTGTAATCACTTCTATATGACTCTCTGCCAAACGTTGACTTTCAGTCTGATCAAAATCAATTTTTTTATAATCATTAAGCGTTACAGTAGCGCCTAATTTAGCCAATGTATGGGCTACACCAATACCACTAAGTCCCGCACCTAATACCAATACATGAGAACCTGAATAATCCATTCTAACCACCTAACCCTATATGCAAGAATAACGGCCCTTACTAGTAGAGCCGTAATCTATATTATTTCATGCTTAACAGTACTATACCTAAGAAAGCCATTACTAAAGAGACAGCCCAGAATACATATACTACTTTTCGCTCACTCCAACCACCTAATTCAAAGTGATGGTGAATCGGACTCATACGGAAAATACGAACCCCTCTAGTTTTAAAAGATGCTACCTGTAAAATAACAGATAATGCTTCTACTACAAATACAAAGCCTATCACAATTAATAGAAGTTCTGTTTTTGTAGCAATAGCCATCCCTGCAAAAGCACCACCTAATGCTAAGGAGCCTGTATCACCCATAAACACTTTAGCTGGATTCGCATTGAAATATAAGAATCCTAAGCAAACTGCACTTACGACAATACCAAAGAAGGTAACACTTAAAGAACCTACTAATAATCCTACCACTGCAAAGGCAGCCCCTGCAATAGCAGAAATACCAGTTGCTAATCCATCTAAGCCATCTGTTAAATTAACAGCATTAGTAGTTCCCAATATAATAATAAAAGCTAGCGCATAATAGGCATACCCAAGATCTACAGTGATATCCACTAAAGGAATCCACAAAGTAGTTGGCAAGGCTGCATAGGCGATTGAGATATAACAAAATACGACAGCCAACACTGACTTGACCTAGTAAGTTTTTGTTTTGCCGTTAATCCTAAGTTACGACGTTTGACAGCTTTGATAAAATCATCACTAAATCCTAATGCACCATGGCCTAAGGTTAAAAATAATAGCATCCACAATGTTACAGAATAGGGTGGTACTATGCAAACTGTAATGACTAAAGCTAGCATCATAAATAATCCGCCCATTGTTGGTGTCCCAGCTTTAGCTAAATGTGCCTGAGGTCCATCTTCACGAATCGACTGTTGTGCTTTCAATCGCTGCAATAGAGGAATCCCTATTTTACCGAATACTAATGTACTTACTAGGGCTAAGCCAAAGGCTAATGCATAGTCCATATTCATGTCACATGTCTCCTTACTTATTCATGTCGTTCTTTAAAATCTTCTATAATACGTTCCATTTTAAGACCACGAGATCCTTTCACTAGAATCACATCGCCATCTCGTTTTACATCATAATAGGCATTGGCAATATCAAGATGACTTTTCCCTACATACACATAAGGAACACCCACTTGTTTAGCTATAGAAGCAGTGGTTTTCATCATATCACCAAAAGTAAATACCATATCATAGTGCTCTTCTCCAAGAAGTTTACCAATCTCTTCATGAGCTAGTTTAGAATGGTCTCCCAATTCTAACATATCTCCTAGCATAGCTATTTTACGAGCTCCTTGTAATTGACTCATGGCACGAATGGATTCTGCCATACTATTTGGGTTTGCATTATACGCATCATTCAGAACTGTGAAGGTTGGAAATGCTACAATTTCTTGACGCATTGGAATTCCTGGAAATTCTTTAAAAGCTTCCACAATTTCAGCTTTTGGTACACCTAAAATCGTGCCAACTGCAATAGCGGATAATGCATCATATACATTGTGAATACCAATCATTGGCAAAAATACTTTCCATTCACCGGAAGTATCACGAACAGTAAAATTAATGCCTTTTGATGTATATTCTAATTGAGTCCCTTGTACGTGAGAACCCTCTTGCATACCATAGGTCATAACCTTTGCATCCGTTACCTGTTCCATAGGCAATACAAAAGAATCATCATGATTCAATACAGCCGCCCCAGTACTCGGTAATGCTTCTATCAATTCTTGCTTAGCTTTTCCAATATTTTCTTGAGAACCTAATAGTTCAATATGGCTAGTACCTACATTAGTAATAACTCCTATTGTAGGTTCTGCAATCTCCGCTAATTCAGCAATTTGACCAAGCCCACGCATCCCCATTTCAAGAACGCATACATCATGATCTTCCGTCAATTGCAATAACATCTTTGGAACACCAATTTCATTATTATAATTTTTCTCTGTTTTTAATACTGTAAAAGCTTTTTCCAATACAGCACTAATCATTTCTTTTGTTGTTGTTTTCCCAGAGGAACCAGTGATTCCAATAATAGGGATAGGAAAGCGTCTACGATGATAGGTTGCTAACTGCTGATACGCCTGTAGTGTATCTTCTACTTCAATACAGACTAAGCCCTCTATCGTTTTTCCTCGTTTTACTACAGCACCTGTAGCACCACGTTCTTTGGCAACTGTTAAGAAGTCATGACCATCAAATGTCATTCCTTCCAAAGCAACAAATAATCCATTTTTTCCAATTGTACGGGTATCAGTTGATACATCAGCAAAGGAACAAGTACTTGTTCCTGCATAGAACCCTTGTGTTGCCTCTAGAACTTCCTGCACTGTAAATTGTGCCATATTATTTCTCCTTCAAGGCTTCTCTTGCCACTTCACGATCATCAAAATGAATCGTTTCATCTTTTAAAATTTGATAATCTTCGTGACCTTTACCAGCAATAATAACTACATCTCCAGTAGTCGCCTCTCCGATTGCTTTATGAATAGCTTCACGGCGGTCTACAATCACTTCATAAGTCACAGCATCATGTAATCCTTCTTTCACCCCTACTTCTACATCTTCTACAATTTGTATAGGATCTTCTGTACGTGGGTTATCGGAAGTCACAAACACTCGATCTCCAAACTGTGCTGCAATACGCCCCATGATTGGACGTTTCGTAGCATCTCGATCACCACCGCAACCAAAAACAACTAAAATACGGTTATCAACAATTTTCTTCGCTGTTTGTAAAATGTTTTCTAGTCCATCTGGTGTATGTGCATAATCAACAACCACTGCAAAATCTTGTCCTTCTTCAATGAGCTCAAAACGTCCTGGCACGGCTGTAAAAGTAGTTAAAGCACTTACAATCTCCTCCATCGTCAATCCTTCATATAAAGCCGCTCCTACGGCAGCCAAGGTATTATACACATTGAACATACCAGCAATTTTTGTGGAAATTGAATAGTTTTTTCCATCATAGGACAAGTTGAACTTAGAAGATTTAGCAGTAATAGCTAACTCAGAGGCATTCATAGTACCTTTACCTTCTGTACTATACGTAATCATAGGTGCTGTAGTCACATCTACAATAGCTTGACCATAATCATCATCTACATTTATAACAGCACCTTTACCTTCTTTCATCTGATAGGATGCACTTACTTGTTTAAATAGCTTAGATTTTGCTGCTAAATAATTATCGAATGTCTTATGAAAATCCAAATGATCTTGAGTTAAATTAGTAAATACAGCTGTATCGTACTCTACCCCCGCCGTACGACCTAATGCTAGCGCATGAGAAGATACTTCCATAATACAATGTGTCACACCAGCATCCACCATTTGCTGTAAAATTTGCTGTAAATCCGCTACATCTGGAGTTGTATTATGAATTGGATAGGATTGATCATCAATCAAAATATGAACTGTACCAATAATCCCCACTGTATAACCTTGGGATCGTAGCATATGTCCAATAATATGTGTAGTTGTAGTTTTACCATTCGTTCCGGTTACACCAATCATTCGCATTTTAGAAGCTGGATAATCATAGAAGAATGGAACAGCATCTTGCAAAGCTTGACGCGTATCGTCTACGTATAGAACGGTTACATTATCTGGTACTATGACTGGTTTTGATGCAATAATCGCCACAGCCCCATCCTCTATAGCCTTATTCACAAAGCTATGACCATCGACAGTAGCACCTACTAAACATATAAATAAACTTCCTTCTTGCACTGTTCTGGAATCCGCAGTAATATGACTTACTACAGATGTTACAGGTCCTTCTACCTTCTTAGGAGATACAATTTTTACTATTTCTTCCACGCGCTTCATCTGCATTCCTCCAATCAAAGTGAAAGCAGCCCAAAAGGACTGCCTTCATTATTCTCTAATATCCTTTTTCATCGTAACATTACGTTCTTCCACTGTATTCTTGCTAGTGTAAACGAAATTATCTGGTAATACCATGCCAAGTTTTTGTTGTGCAATCTTTTGAATGCGTGTAGGAGATTTTAACTCTGCTAATACTAGATTATACTCATAATTAGTGCGATTTTCTAAAACTATTTGATCTTGTAGATTGACAGTTTCTTTTCTTGTATTTTCTGTGACACCAGTTAATAGCAAACAAATCATACCGAATACAATTCCCATAAGAACTGTAGCCAAACAGTGTCGCATATCTGGCGTAAGATCCATAATAAAGTCAGGGGCATTGGATTTCTTTCTTCTGACTGGTTCAACATAGGGCGCTGATTGTTCCCAATACGCGGCCTTTCGCACTAACATAAATATTCCTCCTAACTATAATTTTACGGCTACCCTTAACTTGGCACTACGGGACCGTGGATTTACTCCTACTTCTTCTTTGCTTGGCTCTACAGCCTTATTCTTAGCTTTCACTGTTGGCACATGATGACATACACAGACTGGTAAATTAGGTGGACATGTGCAACCTTGAGATAATTCTTTAAAAGTTTGTTTGGTGATTCTATCCTCTAGAGAGTGGAATGTAATCACAGCTATTCTTCCATCAGGCTTCAGCATGGATGTAGCATCTACAAAAGCATCATGCAAAATTTGAAGTTCCTGATTCACTTCGATACGAAGTGCTTGAAAGGTTCGTTTTGCTGGATGCGGACCATCTTGTCTAGCCTTTGCAGGTATGGCACGTTTGATGATATCCACCAGCTGAAATGTAGTCACTATAGGCGATTCTTCTCTAGCTTCCACAATAAATTGAACAATTCGTTTCGCCCAACGCTCTTCCCCATAGTCCCAGATAATGCGATACAAGTCATCACTCGAATAGGTATT
>NZ_AFUJ01000073.1:0-5093 GCF_000221605.1 Veillonella sp. oral taxon 780 str. F0422
AATCAGGACGACGCACCAAGGCTTTCGCCAAGTTAATACGCGTTTTTTGTCCCCCAGAAAATTCACTGGCTTTCTTCTTTAAATCTTCGTCACTAAATCCTAACCCATAAGCAATACGTTGGCTTTGTTTTTCATAATCATAGCCACCAAGCCATTCTAATCGCTCTTGCAAATAGGATAAACGACGCAAGTCCTGTTCTGTGGCATCGCGATTTTCTAATTCTGTCGTTAACTCTTGTAACTGGGATTCTAGGTGCTGTACATCAGCCCAAGCCGTTTGAATTTCTTCTTCTAAACTAGCATCACCTAAATTTACATCTTGTTGCAAATAGCCTATGGTGATACTACTGTCTTTCACAATGATCCCCGCATCATGTTCTTCTATGCCTAGTATGCATTTCATCAACGTCGATTTACCTGCCCCATTCGGGCCAACTAAAGCGAGACGTTCTCCTTGTCGTATGGTAAAAGATACATTAGAGAAAATTTCTCGTATCCCAAAGGATTTCCCTAGTTTTTCTATTCGGATCTGTTCCAAAATACTTCCCCTATCCTATTTCTGTTCCCTATACAAAAGTATTACCATTACATAGTATCTAAAAAATATACCATTTATATTAGTAAATAATATAGGTAGTTTATAAACTAAGTAATACTTCTTGTAAATGATTCGTCAAAGCTTGCTCAAATTTATCTATCGTAGTTGCGTCCAAGTCATGTGTAATTCCTGGATAGCCTTGTTGTCTAGTTTCACCAAAAAATTCATCGCGGAATGTATTATAAAATAATACGACTCCTGTTTCCTCATTATCTTTGATATAGGTGCCAATAATATAGGAACCATTAATCATATCTAATGCAGTATGAGGCGTCACATCTAACTGATATCCTACGATTGTTTGTGGCAATGCCTCTCTATAATTCCACTGATGTATACCTTTTTTCTTGTATTCGTACACAAATCCTTCTTGGGGCGCCATAAATCGTGTCATCATAGATGCTTTATAGTTAGCCTTTAGGTTCTCCATAAATGGGGTTAAAGACTCACGTATAAAAGCAATGTCTACAAACTCTACTAAAGGTACTGTAATACGTACCATATAATCCCCTACTTCCGTATCATAGAGAACTGACCAACGCCAATTTCTATCATTTGTATAATAAAAGATACTATAAACAGTAGATGATATGGCTTTTTGTTCCACCACTAAGTGAAAGTCTCCAATAGTGGATTCTACCCATGATAAATCGAGGGTTTCACATTCTTTTATGATTGCATCCATGGACTCTTTCCTTATCGTAGTTGACTATATAATGCTTGATACTGTGATTCATTCGCTATCACGCGTTTCACGTAATCTTTTGTTTCTGGAAATGGTATTTTGTCTATATCATCAAAATTATCATCCCAGCCATAGGTCTGCATCCATTCCTCCACATGACCACGTCCTGCATTGTAGGCTGCTAAGGCTAAGATTTCATTACCTTTAAATTCTTCTAATAAATATGATAAATACCAGGTCCCTAATTGTATATTCGTGTTCGGTTCCTTAATATCTTGGTCAGACAAGCTAGACTGATTTAATTGTTCTCCAATCCAGTGCGCTGTTTCTGGCATTAACTGCATCAATCCTATAGCCCCTGGTAAAGATTTTGCATTCGTATCAAATTTACTTTCCGTATAGATAACAGCCGCAACCATAGATGGTCTTACATGGTAAGTAGATGCATTTTTTATTACCGCGCTTTCATATACTAATGGATACGCATACTGTCTAGCTAAATAGGGTTGTCCATATTGCACATAGTAGGCCGTAAGAACAACGATTAGCCAAGCAAATGCTGTGGATACCCTCATAGTTCCTCCTTCTGAAAGTGAATTTTCGCTGTTTTCCACAATTTTCGTAATTGTTTTTCTAACTGTTTCATAGTCCCTGAATTATCAATAACTACTGTGCTCAATGCACGCTTTTCATCTAAACTCATTTGGCTGTGGATTCTATCTAATGCTTCTTGTTCAGAATAACCATTGCGTTTCATCAGCCGTTCTAACTGAGTAGCAGGATTCACATAGACCAACCAAATTTCATCCATACGTGCATACCAATCTGTTTCAAACATCAATGGTATATCATAGATGATAGCCTGCTTTCCTTTTGCTTCCCATTCTTCTGTCAATTCTTGTATACGATGTCTAATATGGGGTTGCAATATAGAATTGATGGTCTCCAAGGCTTCTGGATCAGAAAATACTAGGCTACCAATATAGGCACGATGTAACGTACCATCTTCTAGCACTGTATTAGGTCCAAAGGCCTCTACCAATTCCTGCAAACCTGGTGTCCCCGGCTCTACTACTTCTCTAGCCACTACATCTGCATCAATATAGGGAATACCTTTTTTTGTAACCATCGTAACACTGTACTTTTACCAGAGGCAATGCCTCCTGTGAGTCCGATTTTATACATATTTACCCCCACATTTGATTCTAGTCATACTCAACTATTATTATACACAAATACATTGTATAGAAATTCTATAAACCTACTATTTTACATCTGCCCAGTTCTGTGCACTGTGCACATCTACCTGCAATGGCACTCGTAATGTCACTACTTGTTCCATACAATTACGCAACAGAGTTTCTACTTGCTCTTGTTCCGATTCTACTACTTCTAGCACTAGTTCATCATGTACCTGTAATAAAATACGAGATTGCAAGCCTTGCTCTTCTAGCGCTTGTTCTACTTGGTTCATGGCTAACTTAATAATGTCTGCCGCTGTCCCTTGAATTGGTGTATTCATAGCTGTACGCTCCGCAAAGGATCGACGGTTAAAGTTACGGCTATTAATATCAGGTAATGGGCGAACACGGCCAAACATAGTGCGTACAGATCCAGTTTCATGGGCTTCTTGCACCATGCGGTCCATGTACCCTTTAATTTGTGGATAACGACTGAAATATAACTCAATATATTCTTTTGCTTCTGCTCTCGTAATACCTAAGTCACGCGACAAACCAAAGTCACTAATACCATAAATAATACCGAAGTTGATCGCCTTTGCATGGGAACGCTCCAGTGGCGTTACTTCTTCTAAGGATTTACCCAACACTTCTGCTGCTGTAAAACGGTGAATATCTTCACCATTTTGGAACGCTTGAATTAAGGCAGGATCCTCTGACAAGTGCGCCAAAATACGTAATTCTATCTGAGAATAATCGGCACTGACGAACATATCATATCCATCATGAGGTTTAAATAAAGCTCGAATTTCTCGGCCTTTTTCACTGCGTACAGGAATGTTTTGCAAATTTGGATCAGAACTACTTAAACGACCAGTCGCTGTTACCATTTGATTAAAAGAAGTATGAATCCGGTTAGTATGAGGATTCACAAGTCCTTCAAACCCTTCTAAGTAGGTAGATACCAATTTTACCACTGAACGATAGGCCAAAATTTGTTCTACAATTTCATGGTCATTTCTGAGCATGTCTAGGACTTCAGCATCCGTAGAATAACCAGTTTTTGTTTTCTTAATCACTGGCAATTGTAATTTTTCAAACAAGATAACACCCAATTGTTTTGGCGAATTAATGTTGAAAGTCTCTCCAGCCAATGTAAATATCTTTTCTTGTAGTTCACTAACCTCTACTTTGAAGCGTTCCAATGTAGTGTGTAATTGCTCTACATCCATGTAAATACCATTTTTTTCTAGTACACATAGAGTACGTAATAATGGCAATTCAATATCTCGATATAAGTCCCACACACCTGCTACTTCCATCTCTTCCGTAGCCTTCTCGTGCATATGGTATAAAGCTTGCGCTTGTAGAGCCCACTCTGTTTCATTTTCCGTAGCAGGAATGGAAGGCTGTCCAAAACGTTCGCATAAATAGGTCATACCATAGTTTGCTCGTGTTGGATCGAGTAAATACGCCATTAATGTGAGATCTTTGATATGAACAGAATCTTCTTTTAAAATTGAAATGCGACCTGTTGTTTCAGTACCTAATACTTCAAATAACAATTTCGCATTATCTGTAACCAGTTCCTTGGCCCCTTCAAAGACTGTTTCTAAATGCCCTACATCTACAAATCCATTCACAACTAATTGAGTATCCCCATTATATAGATATAAGGCTTCTATCGTCCTAAATGGATGTGTTCCCGCTTCTTTCAAGACAAGGCTAATCACTTTATCTTCGTAAAATTCTCGTGGCACTTCTGTGACATGAGTTAATTCAATTTCTTCTGCTGGTGGAGCTAAGAATTGATCGAATAAAGTCCCTTCTTCTGCCACACCCATAGCCTTTAGTAGTCTTGGTGTTACTGCGTGAAAACCTAACTTTTCAAATAAAGGTGTCACTTCACCACGATGTACAGCAGGAATGAATTGCTCTAGTTCATAAGGCATATCCATATCTGTTTTGATGGTAGCTAGTTGATGTGAAATGAATGCTAAATCTTTATTATCTACTAATCGTTCTTTCAGTTTTCCCTTTTGTTCCTCAATATGCTCGTATACACCTTCTAGAGTACCATATTGATTCAATAGTTTAAGGGCTGTTTTTTCACCAACACCAGGAACACCTGGAATATTATCTGAAGAATCTCCCATAAGAGATTTCATTTCAATGACCATTTGCGGACCGTACCCATACAGTTCTTCCATATTAGCCATAGTCACATGAAGCATATCAGTGATGCCCTTTTTCGTTAAAAACACACTGGTATACTCATCGACTAATTGCAAATTATCTCTATCGCCAGTAATAATGTGAACTTGTAAGTCAGTAGACCCCCACTTTTTACTTAAAGAACCAATGATATCGTCGCCTTCAAATCCTTCTTCTTCAATGACAATGATACCTAAGGATTCTAAGACTTCACGGATCAAGCTAAATTGTGGGCGCAATTCATCTGGTGCACTTTGACGAGTTCCTTTATAGTCTTCGTAAATATCCATACGGAATGTTTGTTTACCTTTATCAAAGGCAACTGCGATATAATCTGGATTGATTTCCTCATACAGTTTTGTAAGCATTGTTAAGAATCCATACACCGCATTAGTAGGAACTCCTAGAGCATTTT
>NZ_AFUJ01000072.1:0-10396 GCF_000221605.1 Veillonella sp. oral taxon 780 str. F0422
ATGTGAGAAATCACCGTAGCCCACACGAACTTGTTTCGTATCATTTGTCCAAACACCACGAACACCATCATATTCTTTGCCGAACCAATATCCAGTAACACCCATTGGTTCCGTCATACGACCAGCTGTTAAGTCCCATTTATTGGTATGTTTAGTTACTGTCGCTTCATCAATACGTTGATGGTTGAATCCTTTTGTCACTTTTAATTGGTGATCAGTATCTACACCACGTTGACCACTGGCACTAGCTACCACGCGCACATCTACATCTTTGCCAATACGAGCATCCACTCCTGCACGAACTCGTGATGTAATACCGTGATTATTTTCATCACGAAGGTTATCTGCTGCGTCATCCTCAATATAGCTTGTAGCTGTTACACGACTAGTTGGACGATCAAAACCTAAATGGCTATCCCAACGATTTCTAAAATCACCAACAACCTCTACGCCGGCTTTTTTATCTACATTAAAGTCACGATGAATGAAAGTATTCAAATGGTCTACCACTTGTGTTTTCACTTCCACTTTCGCCATATTTGGTTGACTCTTATCTGTAGTCGCATCCGCACCAAATTTTAAATTAATGCCCATACGGAATTGTCGAGTAGACAAAGCACGATCATCATCTCGATGGTTGAATAAGTTGTTAATACCAAAGTATACACGGGAATCTTTATTGATTTTCTTTTGAACGATCATATTCCAAATGCCATATGTTTTACGTTCATACATATCGCTAGTACGACGATCGGAGCCAGAGTAGGAAATTTCAGATTTACCTTCAATTTTCTTAGCTTCTTTTGTAACGGGATCAAGTACGATAGCATTTGTAATTGGATCTTTTTCGTAGGCTGTACCAGACGTCATATATCCGCCACCGCCAGATACGGAGTTACTATCTAACATATTGATGTAGTAATCACTCCAAAGGCTACCAGACCAACCAGTTTTTTCATCTTCATAGTCAACGCCAATACCAATTTTATGTGCCGGTTTATCTAACAATTGACGTGGCATATCTGGATTGCTTTTATTCACCGCATGCAAGAATGTATATCCAAAACGAGCTTTCCATTTATTGGAAAGTTTTTGCTTCACTTCCCATTCAAGACCAGTAATTTCGGCTTTACCAATGTTTTTAAAGCTGTAAACCATATCTGGTGCATATAAGAATTTATAGATACCACGTTCAGTATTTTCGTTCAAATCTGTGTGGAAATCTAACACATGGCCTGTATTATAAGCAGTAATATAGTTTTTAATATTATTTCTAAATACAGTCAATTTACTGTAAGTATTTTTATTTTCCCCTTCAATGGAGACATCAAAATTTAAGGATTTCTCTGGTTTTAAGTTAGGATTTCCTTGCCAGTACCAACCTAATCGTGCTTGACCACCATTTAAACTAAACGCTGTTATATGGGATGGGAACATTTCCCAGTTATAAAATAACTCACCCATCCCTGGTTCTACATAGCTACTACCTACATTTGCTTTGAAACGACGATGTGTATTTCCATTCAAGTTATGAGTTAAACCCATATTAAAAGATAAGTTAGAACCAAATAAACTACTGTGATCAAAACGAGCAATTGGAGTTAACATCGTATTTTTATTTAACTGCCATGTATCTTGCACAAATAGGTATTGTTTATTAATAGTACCAGTACCAACCGTTTGTTTATTAATACGCTTGTTCTCTTCTTCTTTGAAAGTTGCACCATTTAATTTGATGATAGCACTGAGTTTAGGATGTACTGTTTTATCATAATAATACAATGGTAATTTTTCTACATCAGAGCTATAAATTCTATCTCTCCAACTAGTTGCTGTCGCATTATTTTCATCAATGGCTGCTTTATTTTCCGCCATTAATGTGGCAGCAAACTCCATATATTTGGCATAAGCTTCAGGATATTTTTTCTTTAATGTATTATCTGTTGTTCCAAAAATCCAAGCTTGAGAGTTTGCCGGATCTCCTTCCGTCAACTTCTCTTTATAATTCAAGAAATCTTCATAGGTAAACTCAGGTACTTTACTGTTTGGATTGGATTTATCTGTGTTGTACCACTCTTTTTCCTTATTTCGTTCGATAATGCCATCTTTGCCTTTACTGAAAGAATAGTCATAAATATTAGATTTTGGATTACCATTACGATCTACAGATAAGCTCTTATCATAATCCCATGGATCTATATCACGCACATAGGTATGCGGTGCATTTTTCAAACGGCTACCTGTACCTGTTTCACGAGACATACCAACACCATAGGATACTAGGTGATTATCGTTAGCTTGGATATCTCCAGAAACTCCAAAATTCCATTGTCTGTGGTCAATATTATCTGTGTATTCTAAAGTGTTTTTACCTTCATAGGTACTTTTTCCATAGTCACTGCTCAACGTTAAATCGTTTTCATTGGTACGAGTATAGTTAACTTCCGCTTTCCAATTGGAAACATCGTCTCTACCTTCATAGGTCAAATTCATTGTATTACGATTTAGGTCACGTTTATAGTGCATTTGTGGCACCATGAAAGAATCACTATTTTTCACATAGCGCTCTAAATCTTCACGATAACGATCTAGCTTCATACTGATCGTTTGATTATCTTTCACATCTATAATACTAGCTACACCTACATTGGCATTTGTACCATAATACCGTAAAGAATTTTTTAGGAATCCATGATCAACAGTATCATCAGCTCCTAGTGCAGATTGTCTAGGACTTTCACTAGCATAGATTGGCATAATATCTCGTTTGCTACCGAAGATATTCACTTTAACCTTACCGATTTTACCAGAGTCAGCTCGCACAAATACATTATTAAAAGGTAGAATATCGCTATTCCCTTTTTCACGAATACCCTCAAAGTTAAATTGTAAACCTGCTTTATTGCGTGGTTTATTCGTGATAACGTTAATAACACCACCCATAGCATCAGAGCCATATTTAGCACTAGCAGCACCTTGAACGATTTCGATATGGTCTAGATTTTCTGTACCTAAACGTTGCAATTCATCGCCTGCACCTTGATATTTCGCCAAATCACCCATCACAGGCTGACCATCTACCAAAATTAATGTATGACGAGGTTCTGCACCACGAATGGATACACCAACCCTACCCATAGCATCTACAGTACGACTCACACCAGTTTCACTAAATACGATATCCTCAGCAGATTTAGCTTGCTTAGCTTCAATATCTTTTTTAGTAATAATTTGCACTTGTTGCGAATTATACTTCGCCTCTTCTTGTGCACGATTCGCTGTAACATATACAGATCCTTCTGCATGTGCTACAGTCGGAACTAAAAAACTTGCGCCCCCAACCCATGTAGCAATGGCACAGGAAAGCATAAAATATTTATTTCTTGCTTCGCTTTTCCTTGTCATTGGTATCCTCCTATTAGAACAAAACTCTCTTAGTAATGAGAAAATAAGTCAAATTACTATTATTGTACCTTGTATTGATAATCTTTTTCTACTCTAAAAAGTTTCTAACTAATCCATTGCGACATTTTAAGAATTATTTTTATTATATTTTTGATTTTTATACTTTAATATATAAATCCTTACTAAATAGCAATAATTATTCATGTTAACAATTAAAAAATATTGATATTATATTAACTTCGTCTATTGAATAGGTAAGATAGACCATTTTCATAACATATAGAAAAGCTATAACCAATTGAGTATATACCTCAACTAAGTTATAGCTTTTCCTATAGGTATTTCACTTTTCATTCAACAAATAACTGTTATAAGATATATACTTAGCCATTATTGATTGTAATTTCAGCAAAATACTATTTTTTATTAGAATTTATATGTACCTTGGATACGAGTGTAGTTACCCAATTTAAAGTTTTCTCCACCGTATAAAGTATCACGTTGTCCAATACCTTTTGCATCGAATGTGTAGAATGCTTCTACCAAGAAGTCTTTGCGAGGAACATAGCCACCACCCAATGTAAAGCTACGAATACCATCTAAGTAACGATCTGGTACAGCACCTGTACCATTGCCACCGAAGAAGGAGCCGTGAGCGAAGTATTTGTAATCCATGAAGGCATTCCAACTACCAGGTCTTGTGAAATCAGACTGTCCAAGATCAAGACGAGCTGTCCAGAAGTGTGGAGTGCCGCCCATGGAGTGGCCTTTTACTGTAAAGTCAGCTGTACTACGAATATGGTCAAAATTAGTATGACCGTTCATATAGCGACCAAAATCACTGCGATTGAAACCATAATCTAAGGAGATAAGAGCATTATCACCGACCTGATATTGTGCACCAATAGCGAAAATATTAGCCAATCGTTTTGTCGTATACATATCATTGGTTAAATCAGGAACTTCCGATGTTACCTCTCCGTAAATAGGATCATTTAGATCGATATCCCCAGCCCAATCTTTATTATATCCCGTAATACCCGTATGAGTTACCATCTTAGTTTTCGCATGACCTGCTTGCATAGAATGAGCATTATTGTTCAAGGAACGTAAGAACCATGCTTGTAAGCCTAAACGAGGGTTAATTTGTGTTTTATATTGAGCAAATAATGCCTTATCGATTGCTGGAATTACATCTCGTTCCAACTTCAGGCCTGTCACTTTAATTGGTTTTCCAATTACTTTTTCGAGAGCTGCACGTGGTAATGTGTTACCTTGTTCAGAGTCTTGAATAGTTACTTTTAATTCCTCAAGATATTTTTTCACAATATTAGTAACTGTACCCTCACTATAATAATTTTCAATAGAACTAAAATTTGCCTCTTTTAATTCATTAATAACGTTTACATCTTCGATTTTATATGAAGATGTAGTGTAGTCATAAGGACCTACTTTCTTTATGCCTACTACACGCTTAAATTTATATTTATGTATAGGACTATTCAATGTATTCAAAGGTTGGTTCTTTGGTAGAACAGCTGTAATCTTAGCCCCCTCATTGTAATTGGTCATTTCTTCCTTAATGACGGAAGCTAAGGTTTTATCTCTAGTATCAGTTTGATACACTAATGTGCCGTAAAAATGAGATTTAGCAGCCCATTCAGCAACAGCCTTATAACCTTCCTCTAGTTTCTCTTTATTATTTTCCAGATAGTTTCTATCTAATAAAGATGGATTTCCCAATGATTCTCCAAATTTTTCGTTAACTTCATTTTTCAATGTACCATTTATTTCACCGAGTACTTTATTTTTTCTTCCTTATACAATTTATTTGGATCATCTTTTTCAATTTTTTCAGGTCTATATTGATCGCTTTCAGCATACGATGATATATCACCCGCTAAATATCCCACATTATGATTTTCATCCTCTACTTCATATACTACCTTAACCTTGCCAGCCGATATAACAGGATTATAGCTTATATATTTATGGTTTACCAACTCTGGATATGCTTTATTGATGATATTTGCCATACGTTTGATGATTTCAGTTCTTTTAGCAATTTTTTCTTCTTCTGTTGCATTTGGCATCGTATTATCTACATCACTTAATTGTTCCATAAAGTATAGGTTTTCATTTTTCCCTTTAAATTCTTTTAGGTATATATCCATGAACGAGCCTTCTTGTGGAACCTTTTTACCATCAACTTCTTTTACTGGTGTCTTCCAAATATTTCCATAAATTGCCGCTATAGTCTCACTATCCCCATAAATTTTATTTAAACCAATAAACTCTTCCAATGTTGGAGCTCTAAAATAGGTAGAGTACGTACTATGGTTATAGGCAGAATCTGTAATACCCGTACTTGCTTTAAAGGACCCAATACCGGTACGGAATTGACTTCTTTGGTCCGTCCATACAGCACGAACTCCATCAAATGTTTTATTGAACCAGTATCCAGTAGCACCCATGGATTCAGATAAGCGACCAATCGAGAAATCCCAATGTCCGCCAGAGTGGGTAACATCTAGATTTTCTAATCGTTGTTTATTTAATCCTTTAGAGTTAATTGTTGTGTTTGCTGTATCTATAGAGTGAGTACCACTAGCACTAGCAAGAACTTTTACATTTGTATTATCATTAATTCTTGCATCTACACCAAAGCGTATACGTTGTTCTAAACCATGTTCTTTTTGATCTTTTAGATTATATTCAGCGTTACCAACATAGGATGTGCTTGTGTATAAAGATTGTGGACGTTCAGAACCACCATGTGCCATTAAGCGTGCACGATAATCGCCAATAAATTCAGTTCCTTTTTCTTTCTTAGCATCAAATGGTCTTTCTAAGAATTGATGTTCACGTCCCATATCATCGCCATTCACAGTAGCTATAGCTTTATCTACATGAACTTTTGTAATAGAAGTTTTACCATTTATACCATTTGTTACTGCAGGATTTTGCATCTTCGCATCTTGAGCTTTACTATCTCCACCTGCACCAAATTTAAGATTTACACCAAAACGATATACGCGAGATTGTGTTGCTCTATCATCATCGCGATGATCAAAGATATTGTTAATACCAAAGTATACTAAGGAATCGTTGCCAAATTTACGTTGTACCATGGCATTCCATGTACCGTAAGATTTTTCTTCGTACTCATTAGATACATTATAGATGGCACTATCGGAATCAATACCACTAATCCAGTAGTTGGATCGATTCTTTTGTGTATTACTATCAAGCATTTTATGATAATAATCTGCCCACAATTGTGCATTCCACTTCTTAGTTTCATAGGTAATACCAAAATCGATTTTGTTAGTTGGGCGGTCTAATAAATGTGCAGGCATTGTAGGATCAGATTGATTCAACGCTTGCAAACGAGTCCAGCCGAAACGTGTACTCCATTTAGAACCAAATTTATGTTTCCATTCTAACTGTACACCAGTAATTTTTGCTTTACCAATATTTTTAAAGCTATAAATTAAATCTGGTGCTTGCATCCATTTATCTTTTTTTGATAATTGTGGTGCCCAGTCTTGTAATTCTCCTGTAAAGTATACGGACATATAGTTACGAATACGATTTTGGAAAACGCCAATGCGAGCGTAATCATTTTTACCTTCCCCTTCAAAGCTAATGTCAATATTTTTAGACGTTTCAGGTTTTAAGTTTGGATTACCTGCCCAGTACCAGCCCATTTTTGCAACACCTTGCGCTACTGGATTGGATGCGAACATTTGCCAGTTATACCATAGTTCACCCATACCTGGCTCAGAATAACCAGTGCCAATATTCGCTTTCAAACGACGATGAGCATTAGAGTTTACATTATAGGTAGCACCAAAATTCCAAGATACATGAGAACCAAATAAATTACTCTTATCAATACGTACAGTAGGTTGTAATAACAAGTCTTTATTTACTTGCCATGCATCTGCTATGTAGTAATTTCTCTTATCAATACTACCTTCACCTTCAGTAATACGTTGTTCACGTTCACGATATTTTTCTAGGAATTTAACACCTTTAAATTTTGGCGCTTTAGCACGTTCTGCTGGATCTAAAGATTCTCCTTGCATAAAGTATTTCACATATACCGATGATCCATTTATATCATTTTCTTTTTTAATGCATCGTTGAAATCTCGAATTTTCTCCCAATGTTCGTCATCTACACCAAAATCTGTTAAGTTATTATACCATGAGGCTGGATCTGTTGGTTTAATAGGGTCGTCTAATTTATGGTCACGGAAGTATTCGTAAGTAATCGGCGGAATATCGCTTTCGTTTTCTGCTCCATAGTATTCATAATCTTTATCCCAAATTGGCAATCCATCTTTACTTGGTTTAAATTTGTAATCGTGAATATGAGAATAAACACGTAAACTATTATCACCAGGTCTACGTTCTAAACGGTCTACACCTGCTACTAGTAAATTTTTATCGTAGTCCCATGGATCGATATAACGAGTTTTTACGTTAGGAGAACTTTTAAGTCGGCTACCTGCTCCCGTTTCGTGAGTTTGTGCAATTCCCCAACTCAAAGTATGTTTATCACCAATGGCAGAGTTAGCATTGAAACGGATATCTGTTTGACGATGATCTACATCATCAATATAACGTAATTCATTTTTACCTTCGTATTGGGAACGACCAGTATAGTTAATCAATGAAATATCATTTTCATTGATGCGAGAATGATTCAACTCTAATTTCCAATCACTAGCACCACCACGACCATTCCAAATCATGTTCAATGTGTTACGGTTACTATCACGTTTAAAATGACGTTGCGGTTCCATAGGAGATGTACTATGTTTTACATCACGTTGTAAATCTTCCGTAAAACGATTTAAACGTAATTGTACATTATGCTCTTTATTAATATCATAGATAGCATTTAACCCAATATCAGATGTATCCCCATAGAAACGAAGCACATTTGGTTTAAATTCGCCTTCTAGTTTATCACCAGTATCTCTTCTTTCTTGAGATGCATATACTGGTAAAATATCACGTTTACTACCAGAAATAGCTACACGAACTTTACCCATTTGTCCAGAATCGGCACGCAAGAGAAATTGGAATTACCATATCCAGTTTCTCCACCTTTAGCGCGAGAGCCTTCCCCATTGATTTGGATAGTTGGTTTTTTAGCTGCTTTTTTAGTGATGATATTCACAACACCACCAATAGCATCAGAGCCATATTTCGCACTGGCAGAGCCTTGAACAATTTCAATACGCTCTACATTTTCTGTACCAAGGCGCATTACTTCATCCGCTGCGCCACTAAATTTAGCTAAGTCGCCTAGTACGGCTTGACCATCCACTAAGATCAACGTATGACGTGCTTCCGCACCACGAATAGATACACCCACACGACCCATAGAATCTACAGTACGAGATACACCGCTTTCAGTGAAAATGATATCTTCTACTGATTTAGCTTGCTTTTGTTCAATGTCCTTTTTAGTAATAATGCTCACTTGTTGTGAGTTATATTTAGCCTCTTCATGAGCTCTATCAGCCGTAACATATACAGACCCCTCAGCTTGTACTGAGTTTGAGTACATCAACCCTGGTAGTGCTATCCATGTAGCAATCGCACAAGATAGCATGAAGTACTTCTGTTGCTTTCTACGATTTGTCGTCATTGCAATCTACTCCTAAATACTAATCATAAAATTAACACAAATAATAACACAAATGACAAAAAATATCATTTTGCTTTAATTTTATACCAATTCTTCTATCATATCTACTCCGAAACGTTTTCAATTAGCCCATTCCGTTATATTTTTTGCAAATAATTCTCATATTTTTCATGTGTATAACTATTACTTTTGTTTTTCTTCTTTTACATTCCAAGTATATGTAACATAATAAATGCCTAATGAGCACCATAGATGTACTCATTAGGCATTAAAAATAGTTTCTTATACTATTGTATAGATTCATACAAATGTATGAGATACTTAGAATTTATACGTTCCTTGAATTCTTGTATAATTTCCTAATTTAAAGTTTTCTCCACCATATAATGTATCACGTTGTCCAGTCGCTTTTGCATCAAATGTGTAGAATGCTTCTAATAACAAGTCTTTACGTGGAACATAGCCGCCTCCAACAGTAAAGCTACTAATACCATCTAAGTAACGATCTGGTACAGAACCACTACCATTGCCGCCAAAGAAGGAACCATGATCAAATCGTTTGTAATCGATGAAACCATTCCAACTACCTGCACGTTTATAGTCGGATTGACCAATATCAAAACGTACTACCCAGAAGCTTGGATTTCCTCCCATTGAACGACCAGTTGGTGTAAAGTTAATACTACCTGGAACATAGTTATACACAGTGCGTCCATTCATATACCGTCCAAAATCAGTTCTATTTTGACCGTAATCAAAGGATACGGATGCATTACCTGTACTATATTTTGCTCCAATACCGACTACATTAGCCACACCTTTGAAAGTGGTACTTGATGTACCTAAGCCACTAGCAAATTGTACTGTATTTGTATCATTACCCATAGAGCGTAAGTACCAAGCAGTCAAACCTAATTGTTGACCTACCATATGGCGTAACTGTACATAGGCCGCTCGTTTAATCGGTGGAATGACATCACGTTGTAATACGATACCTTCTGCTGGAATGATAGCGCCAGTATATGGAATGAAAGCTTCTCGTGGTAATTTACTATGTCCATCTGTGGCTTCTAAGGCACTTACGATTTCATTGAAATATTGCGCTACAAGATATGGATACATACCTGATTCATATGTTTTAGCAATAGAAGATTCACCAGGAGTACCGATAGCAAGATAATTCATTTCATAAAGTTTATCGCCTATGTTATCTAACAAGCTACTCTCTGCCTCAACTTTTACTACCCCTGCATTAAATGAGTTTTTAGCAATAGCTTCTGCTTGTTCTTGATAACCTTTTAGGATTGCTTCTTTATTCGCTTTA
>NZ_AFUJ01000071.1:0-3366 GCF_000221605.1 Veillonella sp. oral taxon 780 str. F0422
CTTGATGAGCCTACTAACCATCTAGATATGCCAATGTTAGAGTGGTTAGAGGGATATTTAAAATCCTATAAAGGTGGCATTGTCATCATCAGCCATGACCGATATTTCTTAGATCAAGTGGCGACAGAAGTGGTAGAATTATCTCATCATAAAGTGCATACCTATAAAGGTAATTATAGCCAGTTCTTGAAACAACGAGAGCAGCAACGAGTGGCGTATCAACGTGCGTATGAAAAGCAACAGGAACACATTCGTAAAACGGAAGAATATATTGACAAATATCGAGCAGGCATAAAATCTAAAATGGCTCGTGGTCGTCAATCACAGTTAGATAGACTAGAAAGATTAGAGGCACCAGACCAAGATAGAGAGTTTGCTTTTACCTTTCCTAAGGCAGAAATGAGTGCAGACAGAGTATTGATGGTGGAGGATGTGTCCATTGGATATGATATAGAACATCCAGTGGCTACACATATTACAACAACGCTACGTCGAGGAGATGTGGTAGGCTTAATTGGTGCGAATGGAGCTGGAAAATCGACTCTTGTAAAAACAATTATGGGGGAACTTAATACACTGGATGGATCGATTATCACTGGAAATCGAGTGCAGACAGGATATTTCTCGCAAGAACATGAAGAATTACACCCTAGTTGGTCTGTGTTACAAGAGATTATGGCTCCTTATGATATGTCAGAAGAATCTGCTCGTAGCGTACTAGGTGCCTTTCAGTTTAGAGGTGATGATGTATTCAAGTTAATAGGAGATTTATCAGGTGGAGAACGTGCAAGGATAGCCTTATTACAGTTATTTTTAGAAGGCCGTAACTTCTTAATCCTTGACGAACCGACAAATCATTTAGACATTCCTACACGAGAAACAGTGGAGCAAGCCTTACAACAGTTTGAGGGCACATTGCTCATTATTTCCCATGACAGATATTTGTTGGATGCTGTGGCAAAACGCATTGTGGTCTTAGATAATGGTGGCATTGAAGAGTTTTATGGCAATTATTCGTATTATAAAGAAAAAATGTTGGAACGATCAGTGTTAACAGCCCAACGATTAGAAGCGGAGCAGACGAAACTCAACAATATGTCCAGCAATACAGCAGGAAAAGCCGATAATGCTAAAGATACAGCAGTGAGTACTGATTCTAATGCTGAGATACATACAGGTACATCAGAGGCTACTATAACAGAGGAACAAGATACTAGCTATTCAGAAGCAGTGACAGCCCCTAAAAGAAACGAATTCTTTATGCTGGAAAAAGAATTAGCCAAAGTAGAATCAGATATTGCACGGTATGAGGCGACAGTTAAAATGTATACGGTACAGCTACAGGACCCATCTATCCAAGGAGATATATCAGAATATGAACGATTGTCTCAAGAGTTAGCCAATACAACATCACAGTTAGAGGCTCTCTATGAGAGGTGGGAACACCTTAGCGAAGAGGCCTAGGAGGTTTCTATGAAAGGTCGTTTTGCACCCAGTCCTACAGGCCATATGCATGTAGGGAATTTGTGGGTAGCATTTTTGTCCTATTGGTCTGCACGGCATCAAGATGGTGAATATATAGTGCGCATAGAAGATGTAGATACACAACGGTCTAAACCAATCTATGCAGAACATATACTAGAAGATTTATCTTGGCTTGGTTTTACTTGGGACGAAGCACCTACGTATCAATCCAAACGTATGGATATATACGAGATATATTTACAAGAATTACGTAGCCAAAACGGTTATATCCGTGTTATTGTAATCGAGCGCGTTTACAGGAAATCAGTAGCGCTCCTCATCAAGGTGAAGCCCATCATGTGTACGATGGATATTGTTTAACCCATGAGCCGACTGTAGGTGAAAGACCTCCTTCTTGGCGATTTCATATGGAGGATACAAGAGGATCCTTTCAGGATATATATCGAGGTGCGGTAGATTATGAAATCCAATCTTGTAGTGATGATATCGTGTTAAAGCGATGGGATGGAATGATTGCCTATCATTTGGCGGTGGTCATTGATGATTATGAAATGGGTGTCACAGAAGTAGTTCGTGGTAATGATTTACTGCCTGTGACGGGTCATCAAATTGCGCTGGCCCAAGCCTTGGGGTTTTCTACTTTGCAATATGGTCATGCCCCTATGCTAGTGGATGCAGAAGGGTATCGTCTGTCTAAACGGCAACAAAGTATAACCATACGTGATCTGCAGAACCAAGGGGCTACACCAGAGAGACTGTGGGCATGGTTTGCGTTAGAAACAAGATTGCTCACAAAGGGGGATTTACCTCTTAGCGGTCACATAGGGCTTTCAGAACTATTGGAGATTACAATTCCAAAGAAACTATTAAAACAAGATACAATTAAATTGACAAATTTCGATATTATGGTATGATAGTACAGTAACGAGGTGATACGTATGTCAATGGAAACAGCGATCCAAGAAAAAACGTGGGCCGTTTTAGGTGCCACAACAAGAACCGATAAGTTCGGATATAAGATTTTCAAACATCTTGTCAATAAAGGATATACAGTGTATCCAGTGAATCCTAATATTACATCTATCGATGGTGTACAATGCTATCCAAGCTTGCATGAGTTGCCAGTAGTACCTACTGTAGTGGACTTTGTTGTGCCAGAAAAAGTTGGTTTAGAAGCTCTAGATAGTTGTAAAGAGTTAGGGATTAAGACCGTTTGGCTACAACCAGGTGCGGATAAACCGGCAGTAGTGAAAAAGGCAACTGAATTAGGTCTTGAAGTGATTCAAGACTGTGTATTGATTCAAATTTAATAGGAGGCTTATATGAGCGCAATTATTGATGTAACATCTGCAAATTTTAAAGAAGTAGTAGCAACAAATGATAAAGTAACTGTTGTAGATTTCTGGGCACCATGGTGTGGATACTGTGTTCGCATGATGCCAGTATATGATGAATTGGCAGCTGCCTTAGGCGACAAAGTGACATTAACAAAAGTAAACACTGACGAACAACCTGAATTGGCACAATTCTTCAAAATTGAAATTCTTCCTACATTTGCTATCTTCAAAAATGGTGAAATCGTAGATCGCAAAATCGGTTTCATTCCATTAGAAGAATTAAAAGCAGCTGTAGAAGCTCATCTATAATATACAGAAAGGACTGATATCTTTGAGATATCAGTCCTTTTCTTATGTGTACCGTTTATCTAATAAACTTTCTAGTTTTTTCTCTTTTCTAGCATCTAAAATTTTACCAGCTAAAATCGAAGGAATGGCTACACCGACACCAATGGATATGATGATTAGGATGGCAGTGACTCCACTTTGAATGGCTTCGACTAAGGTTGCAGATGTGAGAGAATTAATATGTAACATGGCATAT
>NZ_AFUJ01000070.1:0-9828 GCF_000221605.1 Veillonella sp. oral taxon 780 str. F0422
CTATAACCATTAATTTTTTCATATAAACATCTCCTATTAATAGATTTATGTATCCTTAATTATATCATATTTCCTGCTCTCATGAGTGATGAAAATATAGGTTATTCCTGTATGAACCCTTGCTATATAAGCCAATATTCCTTAGAGTAAATATAAAAATAGTTGCAAAACTGTACGCCCTATGATATACTACTTTAGTAATAATACAGTAAATCACAAGGAGGTGACTCAATTGCCAAATATTAAATCCAGTATTAGAAGCGTAAAAACGGATGCTGAACGTCGTGCGAAAAATTCTGCTGTAAAATCTCAAATTCGTACAGCTACTCGTAAGACTGTAGAAGCTGCTCAAGCAGGCGCTGTAGAAGAAGCTAAAAAAGCACTAGTTCATGCTACAAGCGTAATTGATAAAGCAGCCTCCAAAGGCGTTCTTCATAAAAATACTGCAGCTCGCAAAAAATCCAATTTAGCAGCTAAAGTAAATGCTCTATAATGAACTCTAAAAGAGGGTTAACAAGGAGAAATACCATTTCTCTTAGTTAACCCTCTTTTTTATATATCACCTCAATATTCTAGATCCACCGTAAGATACTAGTATGTATGCATGTATCTACTGATTCTAGTATTCCTCTATAAAAATTATCAAGGCAATTATAACAAAAGGAGCTACTTTCATAGCTCCCCTCGTCGCATTCGTTCAAGTTTTTCCGCCACATCCCCATCAATATGTGCACCTAATTCATTACGTTGTAATGTCATAGCATCACGTTGATGATAACCTGTATATCGTTTACGTTCTTCTTGTTTAGCTAAGTCAATTTGATGACGTAATTCACGTGCTGATATGCGTAATCCTCCAAATCCTAAAATTTGGCTTTGTTCTTCCCCATCACTTGTTACGACGTAGATTGTCTTATATTGACCCTTTTTACTAAATACTTCACGCTCAATATAGGCATCTGCCGTCTCATGAGTACCCGTAAAGACCTCAATAAAATCTGCAGATATACGCTGTTCATCTGCTGTAAAAGGTGCGTGCTTACCATCAAATACAAGAATAATTTTATATCCCTTATAGGTCCCATAATTGAGTAATCTATGACGTAATTCTAATCGGGCATGTTCTAAAGACTCCTTACTGAGTGATTTCAAGTCAGCCCAATCAAAAATAACATTATACCCATCTACAATTAAAATATCTTTTTTCATAGTATACCTATTATCGTTGACGTCTCGCTTCATATAAAAGGACCGCTGCTGCTACCGATGCATTTAATGAGTTAATGGTTCCAAACATAGGAATCGTTACCAATACATCACACAATTCCTTTGTCAATCGACTTAGACCTTTTCCCTCATTACCAATGACCAATACAATAGGACCTGTCATATTGACATCATACATCACAGTCCCATCCATATGAGCACCCATCACCCAGAATCCTTGACTTTTTAATTGCTCAATGGTCTGTGCTACATTACCAATTTGCACCAAAGGAATCGATTCTACAGCCCCTGCAGAGGTTTTACTTACCGTCGCATTAATAGGCGCATTATGACGTTTGGGAATCAATACAGCCGTAGCACCAACACACTCTGCCGTACGAATGATGGCCCCCATATTATGAGGATCTTCCACACCATCCGTTAAAATTAACAACGGATGTTCTTCCGTACATGCCAGCAATACATCTTGTAACTCTTGGAACTTCACTGCATTCACCAAGGCTACCACACCTTGATTCGGCACGTCACTAGGATACTTCTGTAAATCCCGTTCCTTCACGCGACGAACCTCAATACCCTTAGACTTTGCCAAACCCAATATCTCCGAAAGAGAGCCACCTTGCTTACCTTCTGCCACTAAAATACGATGAATCCCTCGATCCGACTTCAGCGCCTCACGCACAGCATTACGACCTACAATAAACGTATCCATGAAAACCTCAAACCTTCCCAACAGTAATACTACCTATTTTAGTTAAGCTATTACTATTACATAGCATCTATGTCATATCATTAGAATCTATAAAAACTAGCCACTACTAGCTATTACTCTATTATACCATTAAAAGAGGACAACCCCAAAATAAGACATGAGCGCCCCCCTGAAACGTTGTCACACCCACTAGTACAATGAAAAAACATATTCTATGCCATGTCACGTTCATCTGTCGTTAATTCAGAAAACACAAGAAGAGCACGGTGTGCCCCCGAACAAACATCATGAAATGCCGTTTGAGAGGGGGTATACCGTGCTCTTCCCTTTTCACCTGAGCACCATCTGCTGAAAGGTTGTCATCCTATATACTTTTAGAGAAATACGCCATAGACTTCCAAGAAGATATATTTGTATCTGCTATAAGAAGTCTGTAGCTTTTTGATGATTAGCTGAAGACCTAGAAGAGCACGGTGTGTTCCTGAAGAAACATCATGAAATGCCGTTTCTGAAGGAATATGCCGTGCTCTTCCATTCCACAGATTAAGAAAACGCCACAGACTTCAATACAAGTTAATTAATGAAAGCCTATGGCGTATTTATATTCATGCTACATACGTGACAACGTTTCAGTAAAAGCGAATTCCATGAGAGTAGTAAGTCTCTCCTCATCCCCCTTGCGATAGGTATACCCCAACAACGCCTCAAATGCTGTACTCATGCGGTATTCCTGTACACTGGCACTTTTCGGTACATGCACATTACTATTGCGAGCCCGTTTTGCCACTAATAACTCTTCCTCTGTCAGAGTTGGCTCTAATGCCTGTAATACTTTCGCCTGTGCTTTTGCATTGATAAATGACGTCACTACATCATGAAGTATTTGTGTTTTTGTAATGCCCGTTTCTACTACACGATTTCTGATAAATAAGGTATATACACCATCCCCAATATAAGCAAGCATAAGAGAGTCCTCTAAAGGACCCTCTCCATTTGCTTCTACTTTCACTGAAGATTTTAATTTATCAATCGTCATAGATCGTAGCTGTTTATATCGATTAAAGTTCACGTTTTTTCCACCGTGCCCCTTGTGGGGAATCTTCAATGATGATGCCAATATTTGCCAATTCATCACGAATGGAGTCTGCAATGCCCCATTGTTTTTGCTCACGAGCACATTGACGAATATTCAAGATGACTTCCATTAATTGATTGTATTCTTCGTTACTAGTTTCTTGACCTTTCCAGCCCTCTTCTAATAAACCTAGAATATCTAACATCATTTTAAAGATCTCTTTAACTTCACCAATAGTGCTATGGCATACAGTGCCATCACAACTTTGAACAGATTGGTAATAGATGTTAATTTCTTTTGCCAAACCATAAATTGGTGCTGTTGCTAAGGCTGTATTGAAATCATCGCTCATAGCTGCTTCAAACTCTTCTTCATAGTTACGAGCATTTTTCAATAATTCTGCTGCTTCTAGTTCACACAATCCTTCTGGACGACTTTCTAAGTACAGTAAGTTGTCAATCACGGTTTGAAATCGTTCAATAGCCTTAGTCGCTTCATCTAAGCGTTCATCACTGAAGTCCAATGGACTACGATAATGTGTACTCAACAAGAAGAAACGCAATGCATCTGCACTATATTGTTCTAAAATATCTTTCACCAAGAAGAAATTGTTCAAGGATTTACTCATTTTTTCTTGATTAATCGTAATGAAACCATTATGCACCCAATAACGTACAGCTGGATGGTGTTCAGAGCATCCTTCAGATTGGGCAATTTCATTTTCATGATGAGGGAAGATTAAATCAGATCCACCGCCATGGAAGTCAAATTCTTCGCCCAAATATTTTTGACTCATGGCAGAACATTCAATGTGCCAACCTGGTCGACCTTGCCCCCAAGGGCTTTCCCAGAATGGTTCGCCTGGTTTTGCCGCTTTCCATAAAGCAAAGTCCATTGGATTTTCCTTACGGTCATCTACATCTACACGAGCACCAGCTTCCATATCGTCTAACGTACGACCAGATAGTTTACCATAATGCTCAAATTTCTCTACACGATAGTACACATCACCATCTACTGCATAGGCATAGCCATTGTCGATTAATGTAGTGATCATGGAAATAATTTCTTCCATATGCGTAGACACACGAGGATATACATCGGCACGACGCACATGTAATGCATCCATTACATCATAGTATGCATCAATATAGCGATCAGAGATTACATTCCATGCTACCCCTTCACCATTAGACGTATTAATGATTTTATCATCCACATCTGTAAAGTTTTGTATATATGTTACTTTATAGCCTACATGGCTCAAATAACGACGAATGGTATCCCATGTCACAAAAGGACGTGCATTACCAATATGAGGATGATTATATGGTGTTACACCGCATACGTAGATGCTAACTTCCCCTTCTTTCACAGGTTGGAATACTGATTTTTCACGAGTCATCGTGTTGAAAACGGTCAGTTCTCTCATTAGAAATAGCCTCCTTGTATGCACTTAGCCTAAACGGCGAAGTACTTTTTCTTTGCCAAATAAGGTAATAATATAATTCAAGTCAGGACCATGCATTTGACCTGTGGTAGCAATGCGAATTGGCATAAATACAAATTTGCCTTTTAATCCTGTTTCTTTCATAATCGCTTTGATTGCTGCTTTGACAGCATCTGGGGTAATCTCATCCATAGCTTCAATTTTTTCTTTAAAAGCCCCAATTACTGTTGGATAGGATTCTTCTGCTTTCACAGCTGCAATCTCTTCTGCATGTTCTGCATCTTCTAGGATATCATCTTGGAAGAACATATTTACTTCATCTACGATTTGAGCACCATAACTAATATGGTCTTTCACGCAAGTACAAAGCATTGTGAGCCATGCTTGTTCCTCTGTAGACGGACTTTCACTAGCGTAGCCAGCTTTTACCAAATGAGGTAAACATAATTCATATAATGCATCTGGTGTCAATTGTTTCATATAATTGAAATTAATATAATTCAATTTATCAATATCAAAGACAGCTGGATTTTTTGCCACTCGATCCATAGAGAATTTTTGACACAACTCTTCCTTAGTGAATAGTTCTTCCTCACCTTCAGGAGCCCAGCCTAGTAAGGCTAAGAAGTTCACAATCGCTTCTGGTAAGTATCCCAACTCACGGTATTGTTCAACAGAGGTAGCACCATGTCGCTTACTCATTTTTTTGCCATCTTTGCCCATAATCAAGGAAATATGACCAAATGTTGGTACATCCCAACCCAAAGCCTTATAGATCACGATTTGACGTGGTGTGTTAGATAAATGTTCTTCCGCACGAATAACATGAGAAATACCCATTGTATGATCGTCTACCACAACGGCATAGTTATAGACTGGAATCCCATCAGATTTAACAATAACGAAATCCCCAATACCATTAGATTCAAAGGATACATGACCACGAACCATATCATCAAAAGCTACTGTTTCATGCAATGGAACACGTAATCGGATAGTTGGTTTACGTCCTTCTGCTTTGTAGGCCGCTTTTTGTTCTTCTGTTAAATGATGACAATGTCCATTGTATTTAGGTGTTTCACCACGACCTAATTGTTCTTCCCGAACAGAATCTAATTCTTCTTGAGAACAATAACATTCGTAAGCATTACCAGATTCTAATAATTGTTTCGTCACTTGATCGTAAATATCTAAGCGTTCTGTTTGACGGTATGGACCTGCTTCGCCCCCTACGTCAACACCTTCATCCCAGTCCATACCAAGCCATTTAAGAGCAGCCTTAATATTTTCTTCGCTTTCACGAGTAGAACGAGCTTGGTCAGTATCTTCCACGCGCAATAAGAATGTACCTTGCTCCTTGCGAGCTAATAAATAGTTAAATAATGCGGAACGAGCTCCACCAATATGAAATGGACCGGTTGGACTCGGTGCAAAACGAACTTTCATGAGTTATAACTCCTCTCTTTCATACATTGAAACAACAGCTTGTGCGGCTATACCTTCTGTTCTTCCCAAGGCACCTAACCCTTCATTTGTCGTTGCTTTAATACTAATTCTACTAAGAGGGATGCCTAAATCCACACTTAGATTTTCTTTCATTTTTTCAATATGAGGTTTCAATTTTGGAGCTTCTGCAATGACCATGATATCTGCATTGTAGATTCCAAAATTTGAGTCCTTTAATAATTGTACCACTTTTTCTAATAATAGCCTACTAGAAATCCCTTTGAAAGCATCATCTTCTGGAGGAAAATAATAGCCAATGTCTCGCATACCTGCAGCCCCTAGCATAGCATCCATAAGGGCATGAATCAACACATCCGCATCAGAATGCCCATCAGGACCAATAGGGCTATCGATAGTTACCCCTCCTAATACACAAGGTCGTCCCTCTTTGAAACGGTGGATATCATAACCATAACCAATACGCATCATAGATTCTACTCCTAAATACTTCTTAGCAATTGCCACATCTTCAGGGACTGTTAATTTAATATTTTTTCTATCCCCTTCTACAATGTGCACTGGGTTTCCTTGAAACTCTACTAAAGACACATCATCGGTTCCTTTATATCTGTGTTCTTCCGCATATACATAAGCATCTAACAAAATAGCAGTTTGAAACCCTTGTGGTGTTTGCATTCCATATAATTCAGAACGTACTAATGTTTCTTCTACATATCCCTCTGCATTCACACGTTTTATCGTATCTACTACAGGAATGGCTGGCACTGCAGCTCCATATACTTTAGCCCCCTCAACCACTCGATGAGCTAACTCCTTGTTCGCTAATGGTCTTGCACCATCATGCACTAATACAATCTCTGCTCCATTCGATACTTGTGAAAGTCCAGCAGCTACAGAGTCTTGTCGTTCTGCACCGCCAATCACATATTGTACCATCCACGGTACCTGCATAGCTTCTACTTGTTCTTGAATAGAGAGTTGATCTTCTTCCGATACAACCACAATGACTTCTTCCAAGCCTTCCCATTGTTTCATGTGATGTAAATTCCATTGTAACACTGTATACTGTCCTAACGGCATACACACTTTATTCTCTGTATAGCCCATTCGGCGTCCTGCACCTGCCGCTAATAAGATACAACTAATCATGGTACTCCCTTTCTAGGAATTTGATTCCTCTACACGGGCAAAAATCATTCGTCCCGCACTAGTTTGTAATACAGAGGTAACTACTACATTTACTGTTTGATCCACATAGTCTACACCATTTTCCACAACAATCATAGTACCGTCATCTAAATAGGCAACTCCTTGATGTGGTTCTTTACCAGCTTTCATAATACGTACTAGTAAGGTTTCACCACTCGTCATTTTTGGCTTAATAGCATTTGCCAGATCATTCAGGTTCAACACCCCAACTCCTTGCAAGGTAGCTATTTTATTCAGATTAAAATCATTAGTTATGAGCTTCCAATGTTTATCCATACTAAGGCGAATCAATTTCAAATCTACTTCTGATAGATCTTCATAATCAAAATCTATGATTTCCATAGATTCTGTTAATTTTTCACGCATTGTCTGTAGTAAGTCTAACCCTCGTCTGCCTTTATTACGTTTCAAAGTATCCGCAGAATCAGACAATTTTTGTAATTCTTCTAGTACAAATACAGGCACTATGAAAGGACCTTCCAAAAATCCTGTGTTCACAATATCTAAAATTCGACCATCAATGACAACCGATGTATCTAAGACCTTAGCAGAACAAGTTCGGATTTCTTTTACTTTTGATTCTTTAGGTGATCTACCCTTATTGAGCAATCCTCTAAACGTATAAGATACCATAGCTTTATATAAGTCTGGCCCTTTATCCATCCCCAAACGAATCCCTATATATCCCAATACAGCACTAAGCGCGATAGGTAAGTATGAGCCAATAATTGGTACACGCTCAAAAGCCATACCAATTAAATTAGCAATAATGAGTCCAAATAATAATCCTATCGTGCCAGCTACTAGTTGTTGACTAGGAACTCGACTTAAAATACGTTCAATTTGTTTTGCTACTCTTAATCCTATACGCAAAATAAACTGGGACACTAAATAACCGATAAAAGCTGCTAGTAAGATACTTATGGAATAGTACAATATCATCACTGCAGAGATTCCAAATACACCCATTTGCAGCATCTTTTCATCCCATATAGATACCATAAGTGTTGATAGTGCATCTGCTCCGACGTACCCCATACTGCCAAATAAAATAGCAATAGCATAGCGCAATAATTTATAAATCATATGGTCACCTCCTCTTTTTTAGTATACTATCCCTACGTGTAATTCTAATGAATACTTCATAGTAAAGACTTCGCACATAGGGTTAGAAAATACTTTTCATCACTTCTTGAATACTAGTCACCCCTTGTATAGAGATACCTTCTTGTATTCCTTTTAGTTGTTTTACATTTCCAGCAGGAATTACAAATTGTTTAAACCCTAATTTCTTAGCTTCCGCAATTCGTTGTTCTATTCTTGGAATACTACGAATATTACCTGTCAAGCCTACTTCACCTAATATCACCATATCTGGAGGTACAGGCTTATTTTTTAAGTTAGAAATTATGGCTACTGCCATGGCTAGGTCACAAGCAGGTTCATTAATTTTTAAGCCCCCAATAATAGTAACATAAACATCTTTGTTACCTAAGGTAAAGCCACAGCGTTTTTCTAATACTGCTAGAAGTAAAATCAGCTTATTTAAATCATATCCAATAGCGGTTCTTCGTGGCATACCAAAGGCAGTGGATACCACTAAACTCTGCACTTCTACCAAGATAGGTCGTACTCCTTCTAAGTAAGCCATTATGGCAGATCCTGTTTCTTCTTCTGATCGCTCTGCTAATAGAGTCGCTGATGGATTGAGGAGTTCACCTAACCCTTCTTCTTCCATGGTAAATAATCCTGATTCCGATGTAGATCCAAATCGATTTTTAATTCCTCGTAAAATACGAAATTGATAGGACCGTTCTCCTTCAAAATACAATACTACGTCTACCATATGCTCTAACATACGAGGTCCTGCGATAGTACCATCTTTGGTAACATGACCAATGATGATGACTGGAATGTCTTGATCTTTTGCAAAGCGTAACAATCTTGCTGTACATTCACGAACTTGACTGACACTTCCCGGTGCAGATTCTACAGAACCTACATACATAGTTTGGATAGAGTCAATCACAAGTAACATTGGTTGACTTCGTTTAGCTTCATTCAATATGGTATCTAAATTAGTTTCTGCTTGCACTAAGAGATTGGAAGAATTGATACCTAGTCGATGAGCTCTCAGCTTTAACTGCATATCTGATTCTTCTCCAGATGCATATAGGACTTTACCTGACTCTTCTGCAATACGACCAGACACTTGTAACAGTAAGGTAGACTTACCAATACCTGGGTCCCCACCTAGCAAGATTAACGCACCAGGTACAATACCCCCGCCAAGAACACGATCAATTTCTCCATATCCAGAAGTAATTCGGGCAATAGCGCCTACCTCAATCTCTGTCAAAGCCTTGGGCTTGTTATCTTCATCTTTTACCGGTCGATAAGACGCTACATACTTTGTTTTAACTTCCGGTTGCAGTTCTTCCTCCACCGCCGTATTCCAAGCACCACAAGCAGTACAACGACCAAACCATTTCGATGATTCATTTCCACACTCTGAGCAGAAAAAAACTGTTTTCTTTTTAGCCATATATACCCTTTCTTATAAAAATAATGCGCGTCACTGAAAAGAAACGCGCACTACTCTTCGGGCAACACCGTTTATTTCGTACCGAAAATACGATCTCCCGCATCACCAAGACCAGGTAAAATATATCCATGGTCATTTAATTT
>NZ_AFUJ01000069.1:0-2958 GCF_000221605.1 Veillonella sp. oral taxon 780 str. F0422
CGTGAAGTTGCGACTTGCAAAGAAGATTACTATCGTTGGACACAATGGATATTCCAACAATTTTATAAAAAAGGCTTGGCCTATAAAAAAGAAGCAAAAGTAAACTGGTGTGAACATGACCATACAGTATTGGCTAACGAACAAGTTATTGATGGCAAATGCTGGCGCTGTGATAATGATGTAGTGAAAAAAGACTTAAAACAATGGTTCTTTAAAATTACAGACTATGCAGATCGTTTGCTAGATGATTTAGATACATTGGACCAATGGCCTGACCGTGTAAAAGCGATGCAACGTAACTGGATCGGTCGCAGTGAAGGTACACAATTTGCTTTTTATGTGCCTAAAATTGATAAATCCTTTGAAGTCTATACTACTCGTGTAGATACTTTATTTGGTGTATCTTATGTAGTATTAGCTCCAGAACATCCATATGTAAAAGAATTGATTCAGGATGCTTCTAATAAAGTAGAGCTAGAGGCGTTCATTGAAACATTGCGTAACCAAAGTGATATTGAGCGTACTTCTACAGAAGCAGAAAAAGTAGGTATGTTCACAGGTTCTTATGCGACACACCCTATAACAGGTAAAGAAGTGCCAATTTGGATTGCTAACTATGTACTAGCAGACTATGGTACTGGTGCTGTTATGGGTGTTCCAGCTCATGATGAAAGAGACTATGCCTTTGCAAAAAAATATGATTTACCTGTGAATTGGGTCATCCAAAATGCAGCACAAGATTTGGATTTTGCTTCCTTAGATACAGCATTCACTGAAGATGGTATATTGGTGAACTCCGGCGACTTTAATGGCAAAACTTCTGAAGAAGCGCGTCAAGCATTAGGTGATTACTTCACTGAACAAGGTACAGGTCGTAAAACTGTAAACTTCCGTCTTCGTGACTGGTTGATTTCTCGCCAACGCTATTGGGGTTGCCCTATTCCAGTTGTATACTGTGAAAAATGTGGAGAACAATTAGTGCCAGAGGAGCAATTGCCTGTAAAACTTCCAGAAGATGTATCCTTTGACGGCGGTGCTATCTCTCCATTAGCCACATCTGAAAACTTCCTAAACACAACATGCCCTTGCTGCGGTGGTCCTGCTCGACGTGAAATCGATACCATGGATACATTTATCGATTCTTCTTGGTATTTCTTGCGCTATACAGATGCTCGTAATGACAAAGAAGTATTTAATAAAGAAATCGCGAAATACTGGATGAATGTAGATCAATATATTGGCGGTATTGAACATGCGATCTTGCACTTATTATATGCACGTTTCTTTGTGAAAGTACTACATGATATCGGTTTAGTAGAAGTGGATGAGCCTTTCAAAGCCTTATTAACACAAGGCATGGTGTTAAAAGAAGGTTCTAAAATGTCTAAATCTAAAGGCAATGTAGTATCTCCAGAAGAAATCATTGCCAAATACGGTGCAGATACAGCTCGTTTATTCATCTTATTCGCAGCACCAGTAGATCGTGATTTGGACTGGAGCGACCAAGGGGTAGAAGGTTCCTATCGTTTCTTAGGTCGTGTATGGCGCATTATCGATACATACCAACAATTAGGTACATCAGGGCATCATGATAGCTTATCCAAAGATGAAACAGCATTACGCCGTGAATTACATCGTGCTATCAAAAAAGTAACAGAAGACTTAGATGGTAAATTCAATTTTAACACTGCCATCAGTACTGTTATGGAGTTGGTAAATGCTATGTACCAATTTAAAGATAGCCATGACTCTGTACAAAGCGATTTAGCAAAAGAATTAGTTGAAAAATTAACATTATTGCTAGCACCATTTGTACCGCATATTACTGAAGAAATCTGGCATGAATGTGGATTTGAAGGTTCTGTACATGCTGCATCTTGGCCAACTTATGAAGAATCTGCTCTAGTGGTAGATGAGGTAGAAGTGGCAGTTCAAGTGAATGGTAAAGTGCGTGATAAATTGACAGTATCTGTTTCATTATCTAAAGAAGAATTAGAAGCAGCTGCGAAAGCATTACCACGTGTACAAGAGTTTACAGAGGGTAAAACTGTTGTGAAAGTGATTGTAGTGCCTACAAAATTAATTAATATTGTAGTCAAATAAAACGAGGTTCCTATGGAAAAACGTAAGGACTATATTAGCTGGGATGAATATTTTATGGGTGTTGCTATGTTAGCAGGGCAACGCTCCAAAGATCCCAATACACAAGTAGGGGCTTGTATTGTGAGCGATGATAATAAAATTTTATCTATCGGTTATAATGGTATGCCCTTAGGTTGTGATGATGATGATTTCTCTTGGAATCGTAATCGAGAAGAAGATAATAAATATTTTTATATCGTTCATAGTGAACTGAATGCCATTTTAAATTATCGTGGTGGTTCACTAGAAGGAAGTAAAATATATGTCACTTTATTTCCTTGTAATGAATGTGCAAAAGCCATCATTCAAAGTGGTATTAAAGAAGTTATCTATTGGCGCGATGATTACAAAGATACACGAGAAGTGCAAGCATCAAAACGATTGTTTCAAACTGCCGGAGTAACTATTACGGCTTATGAACCAAGTGGTAGACAATTATCTTTACAACTATAATTGTAAAGGCTACATCTGTATATAATAAGGCTGAACTTGAGGATATATTCCTAAGTTCAGCCTTTTATGTTGGAATAGTATAATATCGAACAAAAGAACGGCTAGTTTCCATTAAGGGCTAGCCGTTTGTATGTTCGATATTTATTTGTTGTTACCCATTACTTTTTTGATGGCTTTTACACTTTTAGAAGTAATATTTTTGCCAGTTTTTGTCAACCGTTTACGAGTTCGTGTAACTCTACCCATAGCAGTTAGAGAAGACTGTTTACGAGGCTTCATGTCTCTTTCATTACCAAAGTCACCACGACGGATGCTAGTAGCCTTTACTTTTTCAGAACCCACAGATCGTTGTAATTCTTTCAT
>NZ_AFUJ01000068.1:0-1179 GCF_000221605.1 Veillonella sp. oral taxon 780 str. F0422
AATTAACCATAAGACCAAACGATATCAACCTATCATCTTCTCTTTTTACCCAAGCCTGACACAACTCTTTTATTGCAGTAATTACAATGTCCGCAACGCATAAGCTCTTACAGCACAATGTCGGAAAATTGAATATCATATCTTCAAATGAAATCAAGTAAGTATTTGGCATTCTCAAACTAAGCCCTTTACGTTTTAAATATTTCAAAAGAGTAACTGTATCTACATCAAGTATCTTAACCTTTCTTTCACCTCGAACAATAAAACAATCTTTGTTATATATTCCAATATCTATGTCTTCAGCTATCTCAAACTTATTGGTGTATCTAAAATAGACGCGAACGCCTTCTCCTTCAGTTAATTCAATGTGTGCAAAACTATTCGTTTTTTTAACTACAGAATTATGTTCATTGCTTTCTTTTTTATTTGATCATATTTTTCATCAACACCACCAAAATACTCGCCTATCAATGCATTCTCCCTATAAAACGCACTGATAAGTTCTTTCCACATAGCTACAGAAAAATCGTTATCTATTCTCCACAGTTTTATATATTCCGAGTTCTTTCCATATTTACTTATATCTGTTTTAAAATCAATTCTCTCAAGAATTTGCTCATCATTATAAATTCTAATTGCACCATCAAGATGAGTTGGTAATCCTGTACTCGGATTCATCATGCTATGAACATATCTACATCCCCATAACATAGGTTGTCCATCCTCAAAAGAAATATTTTCTCTATCACATAATTCTTCACATTCAAAAGTTCGTTTTCCATCTTGAATATGCCAATAAAACTGGGTGCTCAATAGATTTGAAAAAGCATTATCATAATGTTCATTTTCATGACAAGTAACGCCTTCAGGAATACAGTTCAAATCATCATTAAAGTGTGGTCCTCGAATATACTGATACTCTAATTCTAGATGCTCTGTACCAACAAGTCCAACCATATCCATATCCAATGCAAGTTGTATTTCAACAGTTGAAACATCACGCATTTTTTCAAAGGAATTAAAAAATTCCTCATTCGTAGTATTCAGTATAGATAAACTTCTACGGAAAAACTGATGCGCAAAGAGTAAATACCCATCTTTATGATAAACACCTGGCACAAGAAATCCCTTTTATCATTTGCATCTTTTGTGTAAACAGGTTCCAAATCCCGCACATCT
>NZ_AFUJ01000067.1:0-32500 GCF_000221605.1 Veillonella sp. oral taxon 780 str. F0422
TACCACGACGGAATGCTTCTGTATCCCAGATGGCCTTTCCTTCTTTTAATAATTCTACAAGACGTTCTTGACTATCAAACTTTGTGCGTCCTACAATTTCTCCAAGTAGGGATGTTAAATGACCAATGTTAGATGCTAACGCCTTACTACGAACAACCGCTAATGGTACAAATGCATCACGTTCATTATGGATAGAGACTGGCAATACATCCATGGTATAGCCGCCTAAATGTAGATTTATTTCTTTTGCTATCTCTGCATAGGTAAAACGTTCTGTATCTAGTCGGCCTAATACATCTGACAATAGCTCTGCATAGAATAATTCATCTTCTCGCAAGGATTCCATATTGAAATACAAGCTAACATAGTTAATGCCACGAGCTGGTACATCAATGTGATGCACATGAATACCTTTATGGTCAATTTCACGACGTGGTGTTACTTCTACTACAGGAGAAATATCGGACAATTCTAATAAAGGAATTGTTGCCAGTGCTTCTTCAGAATCTACGGCTTGTTGCATTTCTTTTAATTTTGCTGTTTGATCAATAATATGGGCTATTTCTTCTTCACTCATATTTGATTTAATAGCCGCTAGTTTAGCAGTCTCTTCTTGTTCTTTTTTCTCTTGCAAACCTTTTTCTGGATACAGAGAAACTAAGCCTTTATGCGTGTTATCTAAAATATAGGTACGCAATAAGTTTTCATAGAAATCGGTAGATAATCCTTCACGAAGTGCTTTCAATACTGGTTCATATTGTAACAATTCAATAGGATCTTTATCATATAACCAATTATCCATCACTCGTAAGCCGTACGCAAGACCAATTGGACGCCCTCCAAAATCAGCTTCCCGCAAAATGAACTCAATACGATTTAAGGATGCCTCTAACAATTCCTTATCTAAACCTGCATCTACTAATTGGCGTAATGTATTTTCCACCACTTCTTGCAACTGTGCTTGTTTTTCTATTTCAGAACCTGTGACACTAATTTCAAATAATGGCTGACGAATCCCATCCATGTAAGCGCCACTTACATCACTACCAATATTTGCTTTCACTAAAGCTTCTTTCAACGGCGCTGAGCCAGATGTAAATAAGGCATGATTCAACACTTCAAAAGCTAAGCTTTGAGTAAATGACATTTCTGGGAATACATAGGTTAAGGAATGAATGGCTTTGCCCTTATCACTTTCATCATTACCAATACCATATGGGAAAGATGCCACCACTGGTTCAGATAAAGGAGCTTGCATGGCAATGCTAGAATCTACGTCAATAGCCTGGAAGTTTGACAAATATTCCCCATCGATAAATGCTAAGGTTTCTTCAATATTCATATCTCCATATAAATAGATATAGCTATTGGACGGATGGTAATAAGAATCGTAGAAAGCTTTAAAGTTTTCATAGGTCAAATCCGTAATATTGTCAGGATATCCACCAGAATCATGCCCATAGGTAGTATCAGGATATAACAATTTCATCTTATAATGATCTAATTGAGAGTCAGGTGAGGAATAAACCCCTTTCATCTCGTTATAGACAACGCCTTTATAGGTCAGTGGATCTTCTGGAGATTCCAATTCATAATGCCATCCCTCTTGCATAACGATCATCGGATCCTTAGCTACACGAGGATAGAACACGGCATCCAAATAGACATCCATCAAATTATGAAAGTCTGCATCATTCTTACTTGCTACTGGATACACTGTTTTATCAGAGTATGTCATAGCATTTAAGAATGTGTTCAAAGAGCCTTTTACTAGTTCAACAAAGGGCTCTTTTAAAGGAAATTTGCGAGAACCACACAGCACAGAATGTTCCAGAATATGAGCTACCCCTGTGCTATCATGAGGGGGTGTACGGAATGCTACATGAAATACTTTATTTGTATCTTCCGTATCTATGTATAACAAACGAGCACCAGATTGCTCATGCTTAAGCATGTAGGCTGTGCCATTCACCTCTTGAACAGGTTCAATTCGCTCCACACGAAAGCCTGCATAGACTGTATCTAACTTCATAATACCTCTTTTCTATCTACTAAACATGCAACGGCCATCCCTAGTAAACTAGTTCTGACCGTTGTTATATATGTGTATAACATTTTGTCATAATGCTAACTAATTATATCATGTTCTCACTGAGAATCATAATACAAACAAATGGATAAGACCGGCAAAAATCCAAATGACAGTTCCCCATTTATACGCTTTTCTACCAATCCCAAAAGCAATGCCATGACTCATATTATATCGTGTCACTCCATAAGGAATCAGAATATACAATAACCAAGCAAGAATCATATAGGAAAATTCTAAGCCATACCGTACATGCGCTGCCAACAAACCTACGATGAAAATAGTATCCCAAATCCAACGATCATATACATTCTTAGGTACTTGTTGCCCTTCTAAAATAGGGCGCAAATGAGATACCGATACAATTTCTAACACTTGTACTAGGGCCATACCTAATGCAATAGCACAAATAGTTTGTACAATGGTGACTCCATCAATTCCTAACAATGTAATATTCCCAGTCACACCATACACAGCAACAACAATCATACCCAACAATTGTAATGCTTTTGTAACTTCTTCTTTTTGCTGTTCCTTCACCGTCGATTGTTCATAAAACATACGTTGAAAGGGTGTAGAAATTCGATTCAATACTAAAGCTACAAAAATTGCCATCATAGAAACCATATTATACCTCCCCTAAAAATACAGTTAATAATCGATTTAACTCAATTTGGTCATAGGTACCCATCAACTCACGTGCGGAATGCATGGCCAACAGTGGTAAACCTACATCCATAGTTCGCATCACTAATTGCGCTGAAGAAATAGAGCCTACTGTAGAGCCTCCTGGAATATCCGATCGATTCACATAAATTTGATGCTTAATGCCATGAGTCTCACATAAATCGGTCACAATCGCTTGTGCCACCGCATCTCCCGCATAGGATTGAGAGCTAGCTATTTTTAAAACTACGCCACCATTCAAAGTTGGGTAATTTGTAATATCATTTTTCTCGCCATAATTAGGATGATATCCATGAGCCACATCAGAAGAAATCATGAACCCTTTGGCAATATCCGCCTCACAAGCTTCTTCTGAGAATCCTAAAGCACGGTACACACGGCGTACTACATTTGGTAATAACAAGGAGGCTCCTCCTTGTTTTGTACGACTTCCCACCTCTTCGTGGTCAAATAGAAATGCCATACGAATCCCTGTAGCATGTTGTTCTTTGGCACTTACAATTCCTTGTAAGCAAGCATAACAGGATGTAAGATTATCTAATCGTGGTGCACTGATATATTCCGCATCAAAGCCAACGGTTTCCACTGTATCCGTATTATACACGGTCAACTCATACGATAAAATATCTGCTGGTTCACAGCCAATTTCTTCGGCTAATAAGGCTTTTAATAAAGTTTTGTCGTCTTCGTACTCCGTGCCAAGGCCACGCATTAAAATGAGTGGTAACATCTCTTTTTGCTTGTTAAACACAGCCTTTTCATTAACTTGTCGATTCATATGAATCGCTAAGCTAGGGATAGTAGCCACCGGCTTTGCTATATCTACGTAATGTGTCTCTAGGTCTAACCCTTTTCCTTTTGTCACTACCACACCAGCCAGAGAAAGAGGTCGATCGAACCAAGTATATTGAATTAATCCACCATAACTTTCTACATTCAGCTTACCATACCCTTTGTCCGTAATCATGGCATTAGGCTTCACCCGGAATCCAGGAAAGTCTGTATGAGCAGAGGCAATCCGTAATGTCTCTCTTGGATGTTCTCCAATATGGACTGCCACTAAAGTAGTACCATATACATCAATGACATAATCCCCTGCCACCAAATTCCATTCTTCGTCCATCGATAAAGGTGTAAAACCTTGTTCCTCTAAGCGACGATAAGACTCCTCCACCGTATGATACGGTGAGGTAGAGCTTTCAATATAATCAAAAAAGTCAGCATACATAGTTGCGACTTTATTCTGTTCACACATAGTTCCTCCTATGAAAAATACCATAGGTACAACGTACACTATGGTATTGTCCACGCTTACTCTGGTAAGCCTACTGATTCTAAATTTGTTGTTGTTATGGTTTCAATCTCACCGGCATCACACAACTCTGCTACTTTAGGATCAATTGGTAGTCGGCCTAGTAACAATAAATTGTATTTTTTCAATACTTCATCAATGTGACTTTCACCAAAGATTTTATAATCTTTTCCATTATCTGGGCAATGGAAATAAGCAAAGTTTTCCACTACACCAATAATAGGTACTTGCATCATATCCGCCATTTTTACAGCTTTTTCCACAATCATAGATACTAAATCTTGAGGGGATGTAACCACGATAATACCGTCCAATGGTAAGGATTGGAATACTGTCATGGCTACGTCTCCTGTTCCTGGAGGCATATCCACGAACAAGTAATCTACATCGCCCCATACTGTATCGGAGAAGAATTGTTTTACCACATTACCTACCACAGGACCTCTCCAAAGGACTGGATCCGATTCATCATCTAATAGCAAATTCACAGACATCACTTTCACGCCATTTTTAGACACGATAGGATACATCAATTTACCATCATCGCTACGCACTTTGTCTTTCAAACCAAATACTTTTGGAATGGATGGACCTGTAATATCTCCATCAAGAATCCCTACAGATTTGCCTTTACGAGATTGACTCACTGCCATCAAACTTGTGACCAAAGATTTACCAACACCGCCCTTACCGGATACAATGCCGATGACCTTTTTCACATGACTTCTATCATTTGTTTTTACTGTCAAATCTACTGGTTGTTGCGTGCCACATCCGCTAGAAGATGCGCAACCGCCGCAACCACCGTTATCTCCACATGCCATTATAAACCTTCTTTCTATATGTCTGAAAGCCCTTAGAACTTTCTTTACCAATATAAGTACTGCCATTCACACCTGTGAATGCATGGTATATCCTATATATCTATAGGTATATTCCTATTATATCATAGGATATAAAAATTTTGTAACACTCTCATATAAGATAAGCGCAACATAGTCATAAGTAACCAAAACAATTACCTTATATATGTTGCGCTCGTAATTCATCTTTATAAAATACATGTGCAGTGGAAATACTTAGTCCCCACAATACTCACGTGTCAATTCTCCAATAATTTGCATCCCTTTGCGGATGTCTTCAAGAGATGGCACAGTATAGCTTAAACGGAAGTGTTGTCCATAGGGAACGCCATCAGCAGCAAAAGCTCCACTTTTCACAATGCCTACTTTTCGCGCAATGGCCTCTTCAAAGAAAGCGTCACAGTCCACATGGTCTGGCAAGGTCATCCATATAAACATTCCTCCCGTAGGTTCTGTTAAATGTACTTTAGAACTACCGTATTGACGAAATGTATCTAACATAACATGGCATTTTTCTTGATACACCTTACATACCTTTTGGATTTGCTCATCATAATCGATATGTTCTAACAAATGACTCACTACACGTTGTGTGACTAATGGCATTTGACCATCACAATTGTTCTTCATCACTTGGATAGCTTGGATTACTTCGCTTGGACCATACAAAAAACCAACTCGCAATCCTGCAGAAATCGTTTTAGAATAGGACCCTGCATAGAGCACACGATTATCCGTATCCATTTCTTTGAAAGTAGGCACTCGCTCACCGCCAAAGCGAATTTCTCCATACGGATCATCTTCGTAAATGAACAAATCATAAGCTTTTGCAATTTCATAAATGGCTTTTCTTCGTTCTAAAGGCATAGTAATACCTGTAGGGTTTTGAAAGTTAGGAATCAGATAGATATATTTACCTTTTCCAGATTTTGCCGCTTTTTCTAGGGCTTCTGGAATCATACCATCCCCATCGGTAGGAATGCCTACCGCTTTGGCTCCCACACTACGTACCGCATTAATCGCACTGGTGAACGTATAGGCATCCATGTACACTTCATCGCCAGCATCACACACTGTGCGAGGTACTAACCCTAAATCTTGGCCTGCCCCGATGGACAATAACAACTGTTGGTTTTGGGTAGGCATATGATGCACATGTACCAAACGATGCAATGTTTGCTCTGCTAACTTCGCATCTCCTTGCATAGGACCATATTGTAAAATCTCTAATGGATTCGTATGTACAATGTAGTCAAAGGCAGCTTGAATTTCCGCTACTGGCACCACTTCACCAGCTGGATTTCCTATCCCAAAACTAATAAATCCAGGAATCCCTGCGCCCCGTTCAAACACATCTCGAATGAAATTAGGTCCTTTGCTAATAGACCGTTCTGGCAATACAAATGCCATAAGAATCACTCCTTTTATATTTCTTATTTATTTCAATACTATAGCTATACAATCATAAAACATCAAATATATAATAAAAAAACTATGTATAGGATACGCGTATATAACTGATAGTTACACCATATCCCTCTCAGATATGATAAACAGGAGCAACAGAGTTGCTCCTGTTTTTGCATGTTATATACTATAGCCTACATCATAATTTATACCATAACTTGGCATATATCTGACATACTGAGACAATATAAATCGTATCATCTAGTTTGCTACATGCGCTTGTTCTTCAATAGTTAACAAGCAATCGCCACTTTCAATACGGCTACCTTCACGAACATGGATGACACCTACCACACCAGATACTGGCGCTGTAATAGTAGTCTCCATCTTCATCGCTTCTGTCACTACAAGGGCATCACCTTTTTTCACAGCTTGACCCACTTGTGCCACAATTTTCACCACAGAACCGGATAAAGTAGCACCTACCTCACCAGGTTTGGTTGGATCCACTTTATGACGCACTACACCTGTTGTTTTAATGTGTTTGTCATGAACTTTAATCGTTCTAGGTTGACCGTTTAATTCAAACAACACATGACGTGTACCATCTTCATCAGCTTCACTCATTTGAATGTATTTAATCACCAATGTTTTACCTTGTTCGATAGTCACTTCTACGCTTTCACCGCGTTTCATACCAAAGAAGAAGGTTGGTGTGTCAAGTACACTCACATCAGAATAGTCATGTTTGAACGTGCTATAATCAGCAAATACCTTGGAATATAAGCAGTGAGCAATCACATCTTCATCTGTAGTACCTGCTCCTTTCTCTGCTAGTTCTTTACGAACCGCTTCAAAGTCAACTGATGGCAACATAGCACCAGGGCGACCATCCAATGGTTTTTCACCTTTTAAGACAATTTGTTGTAACCGTTCAGGGAATCCCAAATATGGAGTACCAATGTAGCCTTTGAAGAATTCCACCACAGATTGTGGGAAGTCCAATGTATCCCCTTTGTCGTAGATATCTTGTTCTGTCAAATTATTTTGAACCATGAACAAAGTCATATCCCCAACAATTTTAGAAGATGGCGTTACTTTGATGATATCACCAAATAGCATACTCACTTCATGATACACACGTTTAATGTCTTCCCAACGCTCTCCAAGACCCACACTTTTCGCTTGTTGTTGTAAGTTTGAATACTGTCCACCAGGCATTTCATGTTGGTATACCGTTGTATTTGGATACGAAGATGTATGATCTACTCCTTTGTAGTATGGACGAATAGAACCAAAGTAGTTGGATGCTTCTTCCATATAGGCTACATTCATAGTTGGTTGACGATCATGTCCAGTCAAGCCATAGTACATAGAGCTCATGCTAGGTTGACTTGTACCATTGGCAAAAGCAGAATATGCTAAGTCGATAATATCTACTCCTGCATCTACCGCACGACCATAGGAGTATATAGCATTGCCAGAACCTTCATGGGTATGTAAGTGAATTGGTAAGTCTACGGCATCTTTTAATGCGCTTACTAAGTTATACGCTGCTTGAGGTTTTAATAAACCAGCCATATCTTTGATAGCTAAAATATTAGCCCCTGCTGCTGCCAGTTCTTTACCCATATTGACATAATATGCCAAGTTATATTTATCACGGCGAGGATCTAATATATCTCCTGTGTAGCATAAAGCCACTTCTGCTACTTTACCTTGATTACGAACTTCATCGATAGCAACTTTCATATTATCTAAGCTATTTAAGCTGTCGAAAATACGGAATACATCGATACCATTTTTGCCAGCCAATCGGATAAATTCACGCACCACATTATCCGCATAGCTTGTGTATCCTACGGCATTAGAGCCACGAAGTAACATTTGTAACAAGATGTTTGGCACTTGTTCACGGAACATGCGCAACCGTTCCCATGGATCTTCATGCAAGAAACGATACGCCACATCAAACGTTGCACCGCCCCAACATTCTAAGGAGAACAAATTAGGCAATCCCTTCGCAACACGACCGGCCACACGAGCCATGTCTGCAGTACGCAAACGAGTCGCAAACAAGGATTGATGCGCATCACGCCATGTGGTATCTGTAAACAATACTTTTGGTTGTTCTTGAATCCATTTAGAGAATTTTTCTGGTCCTAATTCATCCAATTTTTGTTTTGTACCTGCTGCTGGTGCACCTGGCACATTAGATGGCATAATGAGAGGGTCAAATGTTGGTACTTCTTCTTTATGTCCATTGTAACCATTGACAGTTACATCAGCGATGTAGCGAAGAAGCTTTGTACCTCTATCTTTATCTTTTTTAAGTTGAACAATTCTGGATGTTCGTCAATAAAATGAACATTGTAATCCCCAGATTGGAACACTTCATGTTCTAATACATTCACCAAGAAGTGCACATTCGTTTTTACACCACGAATACGGAACTCCCGCAAGCAACGCAACATTTTACGGATAGCTTCTTCTGTGGACAACGCCCAAGATGTAGCTTTTACTAGCAAGGAATCATAATATGGTGTAATAACTGCACCGGTGAAAGCATTACCACCATCTAAACGAATACCAAAACCACCAGAGCTACGGTACGTAATTAATTTACCTGTATCTGGCATGAAATTATTGTTTGGATCTTCTGTAGTAATACGACATTGGATAGCTACGCCTTCACAACGAATATTTTCTTGTGCAGGAATGGCTACCGCTTCACTGTGCAATGCATGACCTTCGGCAATGCGAATTTGCGTATGTACAATATCGATGCCTGTGATCATTTCTGTCACTGTATGTTCTACTTGGATTCGAGGGTTGACTTCAATGAAATAGAAGTTTCCATCTGCGGTTACCAAGAATTCTACCGTACCAGCGCTGACATAGTTCACATGTTTCATGATTTTCACAGCGGCTGCACAAATACGGTCACGCAAATCACGGGATAAAGCAAAGGCTGGCGCCACTTCTACTACTTTTTGATGTCGACGTTGGATAGAACAATCCCGTTCATGTAAATGTACGATATTGCCATGTTCATCACCGATGATTTGGACTTCGATATGTTTTGGCTCTACAATTAATTTTTCTACGTACACATCATCATCGCCAAAAGCCATTTTTGCTTCAGATTTTGCACGATCATAAGCATCGCGAAGTTCTTCATATTTTGTTACTTCACGCATACCACGACCACCACCGCCATTCACGGCTTTGATCATCAATGGATAGCCATATTTCTCAGCAAATGCTTCTAATTCTGCAAAGTCTTTCAATGGACCATCACTGCCAGGAATCATCGGTATATCTGCTTTTTTGGCTTGAATACGAGCATTTACTTTGTCACCGAACATCACTAAATGTTCTACTTTAGGACCGATGAACGTAATCCCTTCTTCTTCACAACGTTGTGCAAAATGTGCATTTTCAGATAAGAAGCCATACCCTGGATGGATCGCATCTACGTCATGTTCCTTCGCAATACGAATAATATCTTCAATATCTAAGTATGCATCTACAGGTTTTTTACCTTCCCCTACTAAATAAGATTCATCGGCTTGATTGCGATGTAATGAAAGTGCATCTTCGTTAGAGTAAATAGCCACTGTGCGAATGCCCATTTCGTTACATGCACGAAGTACACGAATAGCAATTTCACCACGGTTTGCTACTAATAGCGAGCGTATTTGTTTCATCATAATCCCTCCTCAACTTTGCATATTCCAGTATTACTACCATTAGGAATAGACATTTGTATACCTCATTATACTCCTAAACGTTGAAATTAGCTAGATATAAACAGTGGTTATTGGTAAAGTTCCTAAAAGAATTATATGAACATAAAAAAAGCCGATATACGACTTTTATCTATACGACAGAGTATGTATATATTTTTTGTAATCATTGACCATATTATCACTTTCTATGATATGATAAATTATATAATCTACATTTGGATACATATATAATTTACTCAACTACAAGGACATCTATGCAACCTATTTTATATTTCACACTTTCATTAGATCATGCTCCATGCTCCATGAATCAAGCTATCCGAGAGCAAAAAGTATCACAAGCTATGCGTCGCCGTCTTCGTCGTGAAGGCTCGTTCCTTGTGAATGACAAAACCGCCACTTGGGATACCTTACTACATCCAGGTGATTCCGTAAAAGTTCACCTCACTAAAACATCACACATCGACCCTACCCCTATGGACCTAGACATTGTCTTTGAGGACAACCATCTGCTGGTCATCAATAAACCTGCAGGCATGCTTATACATCCTACTTCCTCTGAAAGATACCACACACTTGCCAACGGCGTATTAGCATACTTTGAAAAACAAGGTATGAACGCTAGCTTTCACCCCATCCATAGACTAGATAAGGACACCTCTGGTCTCGTTATCATTGCTAAGAATGCCTTGGTTCAACATGCTTTCACCAAGCAGCATTCACGCATCCAAAAAGTATACGATGCTATAACCGATGGTATTATTCCTATCAGTAAGTTATCCATTCATTTCCCTATTGCTCGCTTAGAGGGTAGCATTATTGAACGTTGTGCTCATCCACTAGGGCAACCTGCCCATACAGATATAACTGTAGTTCGACAACATCCACATCATACTCATGTGCGCTGTTATCTGCACACAGGACGAACTCACCAGATTAGAGTCCACCTTAGTGCTTTAGGATACCCACTCGCAGGCGATGATTTATACGGAGGCTCCTTAACGTGGCAAACCAAACAATGCCTCCATGCCACAGAACTACATTTTATCCATCCTATGACACAAGAGTGGATCACATTGCAAGCACCATTACCAGAGTATTTTAATAAAATTCCATAACAAAAAAACTGACATACTCTAAGAGCATGCCAGCTTTTCTCAAATCAAGTTAAATTTTATTGTTGCAACCTAATACATTTTTAATTTTATGTTGCACCATAGCTTGGATAGCCTCACGGCCAGGTCCCAAGTATTTACGAGGGTCAAATTCAGCAGGATTGTTTGCTAATACTTCACGAATGCTTGCAGTCATAGCTAAGCGCAAGTCTGTGTCGATGTTAATTTTGCACACTGCCATTGTGGCTGCTTTACGAAGCATATCTTCAGGCACCCCTTGTGCGCCTGGGATAGCACCACCAAAAGAGTTACATTTTTCTACGAATGCTTGTGGTACAGAAGATGCCCCATGCAATACGATTGGGAAGTTCGGTAATAATTCGCCTACTCGTTGTAAACGACCAAAATCTAAGTATGGAGTGCCTTTAAATTTATAAGCACCATGGCTTGTACCGATAGCAATCGCCAAGGAATCAACGCCAGTTAAACGAACGAATTCAGCGGCTTCCACTGGATCGGTAAACAACGCATCTTTCTCGCTAACGTTTACGTCATCTTCCACACCTGCTAAACGACCTAACTCACCTTCTACTACAACGCCATGTTTATGAGCATATTCCACTACACGAGCTGTCAATTCTACATTTTTTTCAAAAGGATGTTTAGAGCCATCAATCATAACAGAAGTAAATCCGCTATCGATGCAGTCTTTACAAATTTCAAAATCATCACCATGATCCAAATGCAAAGCAATAGGAAGGTCTGTATCAATTAAAGCGGCTTCCACCAGTTTTGTTAAGTACACAGGTTTTGCATATTTACGTGCTCCTGCAGAAACTTGCAAAATCAATGGTGCTTGCTCCACTTTCGCCGCATCCACAATACCTTGGATAATTTCCATGTCGTTTACATTGAACGCACCAATTGCATAGCCGCCAGCATAGGCTTTTTCAAACATCTCTTTTGTAGATACTAATGGCATAATGGGCCTCCTTGTAGTATATAATTAAATACATTATTAATGACTATATATAGTTATTATACCGTATCTACTAGAGCGATTCAAGAAAAATCTATGTTCTCAAATGTAGTCAATCTTATTGAGAGAGTACTGATTCTATGGTACAATTAAAAGTAAGTCTTTCATAGATTCAATCGAATCTTTCAGTATAGGAGATATCATGGTTAATCGATTTTTACAAGGTACACTCATCTTGACGATTGCGGGGTTTGTGGTAAAAGCTATTGGTAGCTTGAACTGGATTTTTTTATCCCGTGTTCTCAGTGGTGAAGGTATCGGTATCTACCAAATGGCATTTCCAGCGTACTTATTGGCTCTGCAGCTATCTAGTGCAGGAATCCCTATTGCCATTTCCATTATGACCGCGGAAAAATTAGCAAAATATGATGTATTAGGAGCCCAGAAGGTTTTTTCCATTTCTTTTAAAATGCTATTTGTCCTCGGCCTATTGTTCAGTATTGCCGTCTACGGTTCTGCCCAATGGCTTATTGACATTAATTTCATTACAGACCCAAGAGCCTACTATTCTTTAATTGCTCTATCACCAGCAGTCTTCTTCGTCACTCTCATTTCTTGTTATCGAGGCTACCTACAAGGATGGCAAATGATGACTCCTACGGCGATTAGCCAAATTGTAGAACAATTACTGCGTGTAGTGGTCATGCTTGGAGCCGCATACATCTTACTCCCCTATGGATTAGATGTAGCTGCCGGTGGGGCTAGCCTAGGCGCTGGTATCGGAGCGGTCGGCGCCTTAGTGGTACTCATGTACTATTACTATCGCCTACCAAAACAATTAGACGAACCAATGATAACTACAGAACCACCTGAAAGTTCTAAGTCTATCATTCGTCGTTTAATCAACTTGTCTATTCCTATTGCTTTAGCCAGCATGATGCTGCCTATTGTAGCCATGTTAGATGTAGCGATTATCCCACGGCGATTAATCGATATCGGGTATCCGCTCCATGAAGCTACAGAGCTATACGGATATTTATCAGGCATGGCGGTGCCTCTTATCAACTTGGCAACCATCATTACGGCGGCCATTGCCACGAGCATTGTGCCAGCTGTTTCCAATGCTGTATCCATTAAAGATATAAAACAAGTCTACTATCGCACGGCAGGTTCTATGCGGTTAACCTTCGTAGCAACGATTCCTTTCACGGTGATGCTATACGTTTTGGCAGAACCAGTAGTATCCACTATTTATAACGCACCACGTGCAGCAGAAGCAACGCAAATCTTAGCGTGGGCCATCTTCTTTTTAGGTCTTCACCAGGTGACGACAGGTATCTTGCAAGGTTTAGGAAAACCACGTATTCCTGTCATCAACATGGGAATCGCAGCCATTGTAAAAGTCATCTTAAACTGGGAGTTAACAGCTATCCCTGCCTTAGGTATTGGCGGTGCTGCTTACGCCACTGTAGCCGATATTGGTTTTGCTGCTCTATTGAATCTTATCTGGATTCATCGTCACACAGGATACTTTATCGACCTTATCTTGTTAGGAAAAAATATTATCTCCGCCTCTATCATGGGCGTGGCCATGTACTATTTCTATCCGATCTTACAAGGAAATATTCCTACCTTCTTTAACATTATGATCACCGCTATCATAGGTGCACTTATCTATGTAGCTATCATGATTGTGCTGAAAGGTTTAAATAAAAACGATGGAGCTCGATTACCTGTTGTGGGACGATTCTTTAGATAATTAACAAAAATATATTAATATACCCTTGAAGGATCACTTTCAAGGGTATTTTTTATAGATATATTGCTAACTGCTACTATCATTTATATATCTCTATCACTCTATGTAGCAATATCAACTAAACATTCTGAAAGGTAGCAAAAAAGAACAGCCCAAAAGGACTGTTCTTCTATACACAACCTATTATATAGGTCATTATCTATTTATTTTACGCGTTTTTAGCAATTTCTACTAATTTCGCGAATGCAGCTGCATCATGTACTGCCAAGTCAGCCAACATTTTACGGTTGATTTCCACACCAGCTTTTGTTAAACCAGCGATGAAACGGCTGTAGGATAAACCATTCATACGGCTTGCTGCATTGATACGAGCGATCCATAATTTACGGAACTCACGTTTTTTAGCACGACGGTCACGACGAGCATAGTATAATGCTTTCATTACGGATTCGTTTGCTTTTTTGAATAAGCGAGAACGTGTACCGCGGTAACCTTTAGCTAATTTTAAGATTTTTTTATGACGTGCATGCGCTGTTACGCCTGTTTTTACTCTTGCCATTATTGTATTCCTCCAATATCGTTATATGTTACTAAAATATTTGCATCTTATGCGTATGGTAAGCATTTCACTACGCGTTTGTAGTCAGATTTGCTAACCAATGTAGCTTTACGAAGATTACGTTTACGTGCTGGAGATTTTTTCTCTAAAATATGGCTTTTGAAAGCTTTTGCACGTTTGAATTCACCACTACCTGTTACTTGGAAACGTTTAGCCGCTGCGCGACGAGTTTTAATCTTTGGCATTATTCTTCCTCCTAATTACCTTTTTTAGCTAAAATCATTGTCATGTTTCGGCCTTCTAGTTTCGCTTCTTTTTCAACAACCGCTTGGTCAGTTAATTCACCAGCAAAACGAGTCAGCACATTAAGCCCCAATTCTGGGTGGCTCAATTCACGACCGCGGAACATGATCGTTACCTTAACTTTATTACCATCACCTAAGAATTTAGCTGCATTTTTAAGTTTTACATAAAAATCATGATCTTCGATGTGAGGACGAAGCTTAACTTCTTTCAATGTGAAAGTTTTTTGCTTCTTCTTTGCTTCTTTTTCGCGTTTTTGTTGCTCATAACGGTATTTACCATAGTTCATAATGCGACAAACTGGTGGTTTACCATTAGGGGCTACTTCTACTAGATCTAAATGTTGTTCTTCTGCCATAGCTAACGCATCACGAACAGACATAATACCTAACTGATCATTATCTGCACTTACGACACGAACTTCGCGAGCACGGATTTCTTCATTAATACGCGGTGTATCTTTGCTAATACTAGTCACCTCCAAAGGGATAAAAAAATCGGATGGCACAAGGCCACCCGAGCATAGTTTATAACTATCTGTACCCAACATTTCATGACATCAGGTGAGAAACGGATGGTTTCTACTTGTTAATACCTAATTAGTATACGCTATTAATTCTTATTTGTCAAGAATTCTCCCTTTAAATTTATATATTATCTACAACTTTCCAACAATATACTTTGTAAAATTACCATCATATTATAAAAGAAATTTACCTTCATACAAACTGATAAAAAGGCCCTCCCGAAGGAGAGCCTTTCCATATTACGTTCGCTATTGATTAGCCTTGTAATTCGTCTTCAAACCCTTTTTGTAAACGAACATAGGATTGACGGCGTTCTTTAGCTAATTGTTTGTTGATTTCTAACAATTCTTTGCTCATTGCAGGAACTGCTTTACCCAAAGATGTGTAACGAACTTCTTTTCCTAAGAAGGAATCGAATAATTCGTAATCAGGTTCTTTGGAATCAAGGCTGAATGGATTTTTGCCTTGTGCTTTTAATGCTGGGTTGTAACGGTATAGATCCCAGTAACCGGATGCAACAGCTTGTTTAGTTTCAGCTTGTGCATTACCCATACCACCTTTAATACCATGGTTGATACATGGAGCGTAAGCGATGATTAGGGATGGACCTGGATATGCTTCAGCTTCTGCCAATGCTTTCATCAATTGGTTCATGTCAGCACCCATACCAACTTGAGCCACATAGATGTTGCCATATGTCATAGCAATCATACCAAGGTCTTTTTTGTTTGTACGTTTACCTTGCGCAGCGAATTGAGCAACCGCACCTACGCGAGTAGATTTAGATGCTTGACCGCCAGTGTTGGAGTATACTTCTGTATCGAATACGAATACGTTAACGTCTTCGCCGGAAGCCAATACATGGTCAAGTCCACCGAAACCGATATCGTATGCCCAACCGTCACCACCAAAGATCCATTGGGAACGTTTTACAAGGTATTGTTTTTTAGCCAATACTTCTTTTACAGCTTCTGTTTGTTCTACTTTGGAAAGAGCATCGATCACAGCTTTAGCGCGGTCACGAGTACCTTCGCCTTGAAGACGTTTTTCTAACCATAAGTCAAGAACTTGTTTAGTTGCTTCATCAGCAGTTTCAGCGATGGAAGCTACAGTTTCAGCTAATTGTGTACGGATTTTTTCAGTACCGATGAACATACCGTAACCAAACTCAGCGTTATCCTCGAATAAGGAGTTAGCCCATGCAGGACCTTGGCCTTGTTGGTTTTTAGTGTATGGAGATGCCGGCATAGATGCACCCCAAATGGATGAACAACCTGTTGCATTAGCAATCATCATACGGTCACCGAACAATTGAGTAATCAATTTAGCATATGGAGTTTCACCACAACCTGCGCAAGCACCGGAGAACTCAAGCAATGGAGTTTTGAATTGGGAACCTTTTACAGTTTCTTGTTTCATTGGGTGAGATTTAGTTGGTAATGCTACACCATAATCCCAAGCTGGAGCAAATTCTAATTCGCCATCGATAGGGCGCATTTCGATTGCTTTTCCTTTAGGAGCTGGACAAATGTTTACACAGTTACCGCAACCTAAGCAGTCTAATGGAGATACTGCAATACGGAATTGCAATTCACCTTTAGTCATCATTTCTGGGATTGTTTCAAAGTTTTCAGGACCTGCTGCTGCTTCTTCTGCTGTCGCTAATACAGGACGGATAGTCGCATGTGGACATACGAAGGAACATTGGTTACATTGGATACAGTTTTCTTTGATCCAGTGAGGAACGAATAAAGCGGCACCACGTTTTTCGAATGCTGCAGTACCAGAAGGTAATGTACCATCTTCATAGCCTGTGAAAGCGGATACTGGTAAATCATAACCAGCTTGTGCATTAACAGGTTTTGCAATGTTAGCCACATAGCTTGGGCAAGTTGTGCAAGAAGATTTTTCGAAAGTATCTTCGGAATCTTTTGCATCTTTCCATGCTGCTGGAACTTCTACTTTTACAAGAGCCCCAACGCCTTCATCAACAGCTTTGTTGTTCATTGCAACAACGTCAGCACCTTTTTTACCATATGTTTTTTCAATGGAGTCTTTTAAGTACTCTACTGCTTTGTCGATAGGAATGATTGTATCTTCAGTCAATTTGAAGAACGCAGCTTGTGTAACCATGTTGATACGGCCACCCAAACCAATTTCAGCTGCAATTTTCGCTGCATTGATGATGTAGAAGTTCAATTCTTTTTCAGCAATTGTACGACGAAGTTTTGCTGGTAATTTTTCTGCTAATTCTTCTGGAGACCAAGTACAGTTCAATAAGAATGTACCGCCTTTTTTAATACCACGAAGAAGATCATATTCATGAACATAAGATTGACGATGACAAGCGATAAATTCTGGTTCAGTTACCAAGTATGGTTTGTTGATTGGATTTTTACCAAAACGTAAGTGAGACATTGTCACACCACCAGATTTTTTGGAGTCATAGTCGAAGTATGCTTGTGCATACATATCTGTATGGTCACCGATGATTTTGATAGCAGATTTGTTAGCACCTACAGTTCCGTCAGAACCGAAGCCCCAGAATTTACATCCAGTTAAACCTTCAGTTTTTACGGATACACCTTCAGCACGGTTTAAGGACAAGTTAGTTACATCGTCATTGATACCCAATGTGAAGAAACGTTTGCCAGCTTCTGCTAACATGTTATCGAATACTGCTACAAGGTCAGCTGGGATTACGTCTTTAGAAGAAAGACCATAACGACCGCCGAATACTTTAGCATTAATATTGTGTTGAACAAGTGCTGCTTGAACGTCTAAGAATAAAGGTTCAGCTAACGCACCTGGTTCTTTTGTACGGTCTAATACTGCTACGCGTTCTACAGTTTTTGGAAGAGCCGCTACAAAACGATCTGTCGCGAATGGACGGAATAAGTGAACTTGTACGAAACCAACTTTACGGCCTTGTGCACGTAAGTAATCTACAGTTTCAGTAGCTACTTGTGCAGAGGAACCCATTGTTACGATTACGTCAGTTGCATCTTCATCACCATAGTAGTTGAACAATTGGTAGTTACGACCAGTGATTTTGTTGATTTCATGCATGTAATGTTCTACTACATTTGGAACTTCTAAGTAGAATGGGTTAGAAGCTTCACGATGTTGGAAGTAGATATCAGGGTTTTCAGCAGTACCACGAGTTACAGGAGCATCTGGGTTCAACGCACGTTGACGGAATGCTTCTAACGCTTCTTGGTCCACTAAAGGTTTTAATTCATCATATTCTAATACTTCGATTTTTTGGATTTCGTGAGAAGTACGGAAACCGTCGAAGAAGTTGATGAAAGGAACGCGAGTTTTTAACGCTGTTAAATGCGCAACTGGAGCAAGATCCATAACTTCTTGTACAGAGGATTCTGCTAACATAGCACAACCAGCAGCACGAGCTGCCATAACGTCTTGATGGTCACCAAAGATAGACAATGCTTGCGCTGCGATAGCACGAGCTGCTACGTGGAATACACCTGGAAGTAACTCACCAGACACTTTGTACAAGTTAGGTAACATTAATAATAGACCTTGAGAAGATGTGAACGTAGTTGTCAATGCGCCCGCTTGTAAAGAACCGTGAACTGCTGCTGCAGCGCCGGCTTCGGATTGCATTTCAACAACCTGTACAGTATGACCAAACAAGTTTTTACGACCTTGTCCTGACCATTCATCCACATGTTCTGGCATTGGAGAAGATGGTGTGATTGGGTAAATAGCTGCCACTTCAGAGAAACCATACGCTACGTGTGCTGCAGCTTGGTTTCCGTCCATAGTTTTCATTTTACGCATGTTAAAATAGCCTCCTTAAAGCAAATAAAAATTAACACTTGTAGTTACATACAAAATAGGGGGATGTATATAGACTCTTGTCCGTGCACTCGCAGGATGAGTCCTCCCCTCTTGAGTATCAAAATGTTTTTTGAAATATGAATCATTTATTTCTAAAAAGATTGCATATGTTGCAAAAATGTAATAATATATAAGTTATATAGTACCTCTTTGCAAATTTGTGAAGTAGTAACTCTACTTCTTGAACAAATTGATATAGCCTTATGGTTTCATTATACATTGAGAACGAGAACTTCGCAATACCATATACACTATATCCATTGCTAATTATGCGATTATCAATTTACATTTACACATGCTTTATTGCTCAAATAGCATACCAAAAAAGAGGGCTTTTGTTATTACCATATTTAAGAGGTGCATTATGGACTTTCATCACTTAAAATACTTCGTAGAAGTAGCGGATCAAAAAAGTTTCAGCAAGGCCGCAAGAAATCTTCACATTTCACAATCTGCTATTAGTCGTACTATAAAAGCATTAGAAGACGAGCTAGGTGTTGTGTTATTCATTCGTAATGCAAAATCTGTTGAAATGACTGATGGCGGCACCATCTTTTTAACGCATGCGAAACGTGTTGTATTCATGTTTGAACATTTAAAAATCGATTTCGAAAACGAATTCCGCTTAGAACAAGGTTCTGTATTAATTGGTTTACCACCAGTTACAGACGCTCCAATCTTTGCACAATTATTAGGTGAGTTTAAACAAACCTATCCTCAAATCGAATTAGAGTTATATGAACATGGTTCTAAAAAAATAGAAATTTCTGTCCAAGAAGGTCTTATCGATGTTGGGATTATCTGTACAAAACCAAATTCAAAAGAATTTGACTCATTCTATTTAACGAGTGATCCTTTAAGCGTTATTTTACCAAAAGATAATCCATTAGCCTTAGAAGAATCTATTTCTCTTGATCAATTAGCAGATCAATCTTTTGTGTTACATAAAGATGATTTTAACCTTCATGATGAAATTGTAAAATCTTGTAAATCTGTTGGCTTCCAACCACATATTGTATTTGAAACTAGCCAACGCGATTTGATGTTACAAACCGTAGCCGCTCACTTAGCAATCGCTTTATTACCTAGTCGTCTATGCCCTACGGAAGATGAAAATACAAAAGTAGGATCTAGCGTTGTGGTACGTCCTTTAGTAAATCCTGAAATTATGCATACTTTACACGTTATTTGGAAAAAAGGACATTACCTATCTCATGCTTCCCGCTTATGGTTAGACTTTGTGATGGCGCGCTTGCCATTGATTCCTGGCGACACCCATGATGAAACAGCTGAATAATCTGCTTCTGAAAGTAGGTCCTCTCCTAAAGAGGCCACTGTTCTGGATTATCCTCTACGTGCTAAGCACAACCTATTGGATGGTGTCACAACAACTAGAAATCAACGCTCTGAAAGAACGAGTTGACACAGAGCATACCATGGAACATAGCGATACATTTCACTATCGCTTGACCAACCTAGAAAACATCAGTAACTCTCACGGAGAACGACTAAAAGAACTAGAACGTGACAACTGGCAGCTCAAACGTTTCGCCAACCAACACCAGTTCCGCATCATGCAACTAGAGTGGGAGCATCCCAATATAGAGGCCCCAGAACCAAGCAAATCCACACCGGTGAAAACACCATTCAAAGCAAACCCAACCAACGTCCCAGACGTTAAAAAATAAAACAAAGGACTGCAACTTGTGCCTAGCACAAGGAGCAGTCCTTTTATTTACACAACATTTTTCTATTTTACTCAACACTCAGCTACTTTAGACTTCCATACGACGCCTACCTTAGCACTGACTGTATAAAAAAAGGGAGATATATGTCTGTAAAAAACAATTTGCGACAGCATGCTCCCATGCGACGCCTACCTCAGCACTGACTGTATAAAAAAAGGGGGATATATGTCTGTAAAAAACAATTTGCGGCAGCATGTTTTTTACAGACATATATCCCCCTCCCACCCAAAATACATCAGTGCTTAGTGTATAAGGAGCATCCATTCGAGAAACGTACACAGCACATAGGCTATGATAAACTTTACTTTTTGTTTCCGATCCCGGTCTTCATCAGCCACTTTCAATCGATGTGCCAAGAATCGTTTATCTCGTATTTGCATCAACATTTCCACGATGTGTTCTTGTCGTTTCATAACATTTTTATCATTCTCTAAAGCCTGCTTCTGCATAGCAATACGTCGTTGTAATCGTCGCATCTGGATCTTAATATTATTGCTCACAAATACAGATTGCCATTTTTTCCTCGTTTCAAAATACATGTAAATATAACGAGGAATGTTCATGACCACAAAGCTGAATAGCAAAATGCTTAAGGAAATAAAGAAATACGTAGAGAAAGAAAAATCCTGTAGCTCTTCATGTGGTAAGTAATGGTTCAAGATAATAAAACTCACCCAAACCCCTATGGGCATTAACAAAGCTGCCGCCATGTCAATGGAGCGAACCCAGTTCGTTTTTACCGGCATTTCAGGAGCTAAATAGGTTTCTAACTTCTGATGGAATGCATAATACTCCACTTGCAACACAGATTGTCCCGATCTGATGGCTGTTAATAGCACCGGCCCTACGCTATCTTTTGGTCGCTGTGGCCAAGGAATAAACTCTCGTACAGGGCTATCCGGTGACAAGTCAAATCGAATAATTCCTTTCTTTTCTAAACGCATAGATGATGTATCATCACCGATGCTGAAAGGATTAAAAAACATCCCTAATACATGCAAACTCCAATTTCCCAAAATATGAGTAATGATATTTAAAAATAAACCACCCATATCTACATTGGCTACATCTAATTTAAGCTGAATGGTAGATGTATAATCATCAAACCAAATATCATCAATATCAAATTCTACATTGATGACATTCCCCAATTTCGTGATGACATTCATGAATACCTTATTGTTTGGTTCAAATTCAAAAATAATGGAATGAAAGAACCAATGATTACGCACCACAGATCGCATCTTACGGTTCACCGCTTCTTCCTCAATGGATAGCATACGATGATCGTATAGCGTATTTCCATCTTCTAGTTGCTCTGGTAAACGTGGGGCTTCTATATGTGTTTGTGTAGTTACAGTATTGGCTAATTTCAACAGCTTTGTAACTAATTGTCCCATATATATCTCCTATCTAGTAGGTTATCTGAATCTAAGTGATACACTTTCATAGTTATCACAATTATATCATAGTCCCCTTACAAATGAAAGAAAAGCCCCACCTATACTAAATGCGTTCCATGCTCAATCGATGGTATTCGTAGAATCGCCCTTGTAAAGCTAATAAACGTTCATAAGTTCCACTTTCCACAATGCGTCCATCTTCTAAGAATACAATACGATCCATTTCATGAAGTTGTTCGATATGGTGTGTAATGTATAATACAGTTTTTCCTTGGAACAAAGTACTCAACTGATCTTGTACCAAGTGCCGTGTGACTTGATCTAATCCTTCTAGTGGCTCATCCAAAAGCAAAATCTCTGCATCACGTAAATACAAGCGTGCCATACCAAGACGTTGTCGTTGTCCACCACTGAGACCCATGCCCCCTTGACCGACCATGGTGCGCAAACCTTTTGGTAAGGTCCGTACCCAGTCCGCCAATTGCACCGCTTCTAAGGCTTGCCAAATGTCGTCATCTGTAGCACTCGGCTTAGCCAATCGGATGTTATCGCCAATTGTAGCATGGAATATATAGATATCTTGGGTAGCATATGCCATATACGATTGCAATTCTTCCTCTGAAAGTGCCCTTGTATCAACTCCATCAATAAAGATAGTACCACTGTATGCATACCATCCTTGTAACAGTGCAAATAATGTGCTTTTACCAGACCCACTAGGCCCTACAATAGCCACTTTCTCACCTTTTTGAATGGACAATTCTAATCCCTCGTAAATAGGCAGTACATCATAAGCAAAGGATAGAGCTTGCATACGAATCATTGGAATCTCTGTTTCAATGTTTTTATCATCCTCTAAAGGTTCATTATCAGAAGGTATATCAGCAAGTCTACTTCTATGAACGCCCACATTATCTACTGATGGGTTCTGTTGTTTCTGTTGACCTTCTAACTGTTCCAATCGCTCCATAGCTAAAGCGCTTTCATAGCCATGCAAGGATGCTTCTGTCATAGGTTGTAAGGCTTCAAAGTAGGACTGCAATCCAATAGCGATGACCGCCACCCATAGCGGTCCGTAGGTAATGCCATCAATCACCCATACGCCAACGATAATCCCTACTAATAAGGCAGATTGTGCTAACCCTAAGAGGATAGTCTGATTCCAACGAACGCCACGATTCCATAGACTTTGCCAACCATCAAAATCACGAAAAGATGCTTTCATAGACTGTACAAATCGTTTTTCTTGATGACTCATAATAATATCTACCACGCCATGAATAGATTCGATGAGTTCCTCTTTCATACGCCCCCGTGTATGTAATCGCATAGGTGGGACTTGCCGTAGCACATAGGTAATGATCATTGGCAACACTACGCCTACAAGAATACTGTACAATGCAATCACCATAGCTACTATCGGATGCAATTGGTATCCTATGATACAGCCTAGCACTGTAACAACGAGGAAGGACAAACTAGGCACTAAGGTACGCAAATAAAAGAACTGTAATGTCTCAATATCTGCCATAATCCGTCCTAGGAGGTCTCCCATTTTCATAGATTGAAAGATACGTGGCACCAATGGTTCTAATCTTTCAAAGAAGGCAATACGCAATTCGTATAAACCTTGGAAGGCCATAGAATGCGACACATAACGTTCCCCATACCGACAGATAGCACGGCTAATCCCAAAGAATCGTACTCCTACAATTGCCAAGCTCAACACCACCAATAGAGGATGCTCTGAGGCTTTCGTTATGAGCCATGTGGACGTAGTAAGTAAGCCAATATTCATAAGCACCGTAGCCATAGCAAAAACTACACTACCCACTAGCAAGGCTTTATGCCCAGATAGTAACTTCCAGAGTGACCATAAGCCTCGACGGATATTCTGTTGCGTATTTCCTATTTTATTATGTTCTTTAACATTCGATGCATGTGTATTATGTAACGCTTCTATTTCAACTTGTCGCACTATATCGTACGATGTATCGCCACTGCTATAGTCTGCTCCTAATGCTGGATTAGGGGATTCAGACTTTAGTGTCTCCTCCACTACCTTTCGCATCACAGGATTACTATAGGTATTCACTAGGGATGTAAAATATCCATTTTGTGCGACTAAGTCTCTATAACTACCAGATTCTACTAATCGCCCTTCTTGCATCACAAATAACATGTCCACATACTTCATAGTTTGCACACGATGCCCCACATACAAGACGATTTTATCTTGCCCATACTGATGCAATACCTGCATAATTAGATGCTCAGTTTCCACATCTAAATGAGCTGTTACTTCGTCAAGAATAAGGATTTGTGCTGGTCGTAACAAGGTTCGTCCTAAAGCTAATCGTTGGCGTTGTCCACCGGACAATCCGTAGCCACCTTCTCCAATCAATGTATCTAATCCCTTTGGTAAAGTAGCTACAAAATCAGCTAGCTGTACTTGTTCTAGTACTTGCCATAAGGTTTCATCAGTCGCCGGTAATCCAAATTGTAAGTTCTCCCGTAAGGTACCACTCATAATATATGGGGTTTGACTGAGATACGCAATCTGCTCATGGTACCATTGACTGTCTAAGGTTTGTAAATCATAACCATCTATGGTCACTTGGCCCTTAGTAGGCGTTAATAATTGCATGAGCACATTAGATATAGTGGTTTTACCCGCTCCACTTTCACCAACTAGCATATAAGAACGGCCACGTTCCAATACACCTGTAAAAGTGGCTAAGCCTACATGATCTTCTTCATATTCGTATGCCACATCCCGAAACTCAATAGTTTGAATCGGACCCTTAAGTGTTTTCTGACCTGTATGAACTACTTCTACACCTGATGTTATATACTCCTGCACCGCTGTAAGGCTCACTTTACCTGATAAACCCGTATGAAACGCAGATCCCAACTGTCGTAGGGGGGCATAGAAATCTGGTGCCAGTAGCAAAATAAAGAAAGCTGGTAAAAACTCTACTTCCCCATATACTAAGGATACCCCTAAGTAGACAGCAATCATGGCTGTACTTATTGTACCGATTAATTCTAACACTAAGGCAGACAAAAAGGCGATACGCAATACCTTTAATGTAGCATCGCGAAACTCTCCAGATAAACGACCTATCACATGAATCTGTTCTTTGGCACGACCAAATACTTTCAGTGTTGTTAAACCTTGTAATACGTCAAGGAAATGTCCTCCTAAGAATTGCATTCGTTCCCATTGTTGCTTATTTAGTTTATCTGCTTCCTTACCAATGAGAATCATGAAAAAAGGAATCAAAGGGTAGGTTAGCAATAAAATCCAACCAATCCAAGAGATAGAATTAATAATAGCAATAGACAATATAAGTGGAATCAATACAGCATATAATGCTTGTGGAATATATTGACTCATATAAGCATCTACATGATCTAACCCATCAGTCAATATATGTGTAATAGAACCAGCACTCTCGGATTGACGTACCCCTTGAGATAACATATGGTGTAGCACACGATTGCGTAGGTCCTCATGAACTGCACTAGCAATATGATCTCGCAACCACTGCTCTCCATGGGTACAAACCATACGTAGAAAAATCATTAACATTAATCCTAGTATATAATCAAAAGATATATCTCCACCTTGTACTACTAGCCTATCAATAATACAAGCAAAAGCATATGCTTGCCCTAACGTTGCTACCGTGCCAAGCAAGGTAAACAATAGTAATCCTCCATAGGAACGAGGATGCAATTTCATTAATTGCCAAGCAAAGGGATGAATCATCGGACCTCCTTTCCAGAATACGTGTTTGTCGATTCTTATCATATGCAAGAAAAGGGACGTGTAATCACGCCCCTTTTAAAATCACTATAGATTAATAGTGTAAGTCATCTTGTGTAACACGATGACGGAAATAGTAGTATGCCCATGCTTGGTACGCCAATACGATTGGTACGAAGATGCACGCTACGATTGTCATCAATGTTAATGTATACGTAGAGGATGCAGCATTCATGATTGTTAAGCTGTACGCTGGATCAATGCTAGATACCATGATACGAGGGAACAATCCTGCAAAGTACGCAAGGGTTACAAATAAAATTGTCAATGCACTGAACACGAAACCTTTACCTGTTTGGCGAGCACGTGTAAAGCCCCAAGATACTAAGAAGCTAAGAATAGCTAATGCAAATGCTACGGTAGCTAATGTGCTGTTGAATAGGTCTGTGTACACATAGGTAGCACCTACCAATACCAACGCACCTACTGCTGTAATCACACCTTCTACTAACGCAGCTGCACGAGCGCGTTCAGAGATTTCCCCTGTTGTTTTCACGGATGCATATAAAGCACCATGGTACAAGAATACGCACACGAAGGCAACGCCACAAAGAATCGTGTATACGCTCAATAAATCTAAGAACCCACCTACAAAGTTCATATCTTTATCGATAGGTGTACCTTGGATCAAGTTACCTACTGTAACACCCCAAAGAAGTGCTGGGATAGCAGATCCAAAGAAAATGCACCAGTCGAAAGCAGCACGCCATGTTGGGCTTTTATCTTTACTGCGGAAGTCAAAAGATACGCCACGAGCGATTAACGCTGCTAACATCAAGAACAATGCCAAGTAGAAACCACTGAATAAGGTAGCATATACTTGTGGGAAGGATGCAAACATAGCACCACCAGCGGTGAGCATCCATACTTGGTTACCGTCCCATACAGGACCGATAGTATTGATTAATTGACGGCGTTCACGGTCTGTTTTACCCAAGAATGGGAGCCACATGCCTACACCATAGTCAAGACCTTCTAAAATGAAGAATCCCGTAAATAGAACACCTACTAAGATGAACCAAATTAATTCTAAGTTATTTGTAATTATTTCCATAATGTAGCCTCCTCTTGTTCAACCACATCATGAGCTGGGTTACCCGCTGGACCCGCTTGAATATGTTTGACTGCCAAGTAGATTGCGGCAATCGCCATGACTACATATACAGCTGTAAAACCGATGATTGTTGTCCAGATTTCTGGGGCTGTTACCACTTTAGATGCACCATCCGCCGTTTTTTGTAAACCATATACAAGCCAAGGTTGACGGCCCGCTTCTGCTACATACCAACCTGTGGAGTTCGCAATGAATGGAAGGGCTAATAAATGATAGATGCTTTTTAGAGCCACTCTATTGTTAAGTAATTTACCTTTCACATGTAAATAGTATCCCACAATAGATGTCACTAACATAATAATGCCTGCTAAAATCATCACACGGAAAGACCAGAACATAGATGTTACATGCGGCACATAATCGCCTGCACCGTGTTTTAGTTCTGCTTCTTTTTGAAGGTCATTGATACCTTTTACTTCGCCTTTGAAAGAATCATGAACTACAAAGGATAGCGCCCCTGGTACACCAATTTCAAAATTGTTCTTTTTGCCATCTTGGTCAATGCCAGCAACGATAGCAAATGGAGCTGGATCATGTGTTTCCCACAATGCTTCAAAAGCAGCTACTTTCATTGGTTGTAATTTGGCTACTGTTTGGCCTTGGAAGTGACCTGCGCCACTAACTAATAAACCACCAATTACTGCTGCACCTAAACCAAACTTAATAGATTTAGAGTAAAAATCTACGTGATTATTCTTCAATAAATGCCATGCACTAACAGAAGCAATGATAACACCTGCTGTTAAGATACCATCTGTAAAGATGTGCAAATATTGACCTGGTAAATACCCATTTTGTAGGATAGCCGCAAAGGAATCCATTTCTGCACGGCCATTACGAAGTGCATATCCAACTGGATGTTGCATAAATGAGTTCGCTACTAAAATCCAGAATGCGGATAAGTTACTTCCGATAGCTACCAACACTGCTACAAATGCATGTGCTTTAGGGGATAATTTATCCCAACCAAAAATCCAAGCCCCCATAAAAGTGGACTCTAAGAAAAAGGCTGTTAAGGCTTCTAACGCCAAAGGAGCTCCGAAGATATCTCCCATGAAGCGAGAGTATTCCGCCCAGTTCATTCCAAAATGGAACTCTTGAACGATACCTGTTACAACACCCATTGCAAAGTTAATTAAGAATAATTTTCCCCAAAACTTTGCCATTTTTTTGTACACTTCGTTTTTCGTACGCACATAAGTAATTTCTAGTATTGCTACTAATACTGTCATACCTAGCGTAAACGGAACGAAGAGCCAATGATAGATCGTTGTCAATGCAAATTGAAAACGAGCTAACAAGACTGCATCCATCATGTTAATTCCTCCTCACTTGAATACAATTTATACCACATGGTGCAATGATATTTGAATCGAACGCTCACGTTTTGCTAACGTTTCGAAATCAACATTTTTTAACTCTTGTATTAGTACAGCTTGAATTTTACCAACTGCCTCTTGTACGGCGCATTGACCATGGCAGCCACGAGAGCAACTTTCAGAGTCATATAAACAATGTTGTAAATATGTGTCTCCTTCTACCGCTGTTACCACATCATACAAACTAATATCTTTAGGCTTTTTGGCCAATGTAAATCCACCATCTACGCCTCGGTAAGAGTGCAATAATTTTGCATTCACTAAATATCTCATAATTTTTAGTAGAAATCGTTCAGGAATCTTGCTAGTACGCGCTAACTCTGAGCCTACCTTACGAGTACCAAAAGGTAATGTAGACATATATAAAAGAATACGAAATGCATAGTCTGTCGCTTGATTAAATTTCAATGAGTCCTCCTCTTTTGTTATCTATCCTTCATAAAACTTTATCCGTCATCAAAAGTACACTACTTAGGTATACTTTAAGCTTGCAAAAAAAATGCTCGAGTGCAAAAGCGTTCGAGCATCTCTTGTTTCTATTATAAGAAATTATTGAGAATGTTGCAACCTATTTCTTCACAACTTCTTCATTTTTTATATATGTGCTAATGTATCAATAATCACATAAGCTAGTGCAGATACACCTGCAGATAATGGTATCGTAATAAACCAAGCAAATACCATAGACCTTGCAGTGCTCCAGTTAACCGCTCTTACACGCATGGCTGTACCTACCCCCATAATAGATCCACTCACAACATGTGTAGTAGATACTGGTAAATGCAATAATGTAGCTGTAAAAATAGTAATAGCAGAGTTCAAATCAGCTGCAAATCCATTAATACTTTCTAATTTAAAAATTTTACTACCTACAGTAGCAATAATTTTCCAACCACCTGCTGCTGTACCTAATGCCATTGCTGTAGCACAGGCAATTTTAACCCAAATAGGTACATCTAAGGTTTGTAAATGTCCACTAGCTACTAAGGTTAACGTAATTATGCCCATCGCTTTTTGTGCATCATTAGATCCATGCGAAAACGACATTAAGGCCGCAGATACTAATTGCATATTCCGAAATCGATCATTTAAGATAATTGGCGAAAATCGTCCAAATAGGATTAGCAGTATTTTCATAACAATATAGCCCAATACTAGCGCTAGAATAGGAGATGCTACCAAAGAAATAAAAATCTTACCAATCCCACCAGCTTGCAGAGCTTCAGGGCCTACAGAAATCAACACAGCACCAATGATACCACCAATTAAGGCATGGGAAGAAGAGCTTGGAATCCCATACCACCAAGTTAAGAGGTTCCAGAAAATAGCACCTACAAGAGCTGCAACAATAATTTCTCCGTTAATCATCTCTGGGGCTGTAACAATATCTCCACCAATCGTTTTAGCAACGCCCGTACTCACCATAGCTCCCAAAAAGTTTAACGTGGCTGCCATCATAACAGCCGTCTTTGGCGCTATGGCTCGAGTAGATACTGATGTGGCAATTGCATTAGCAGTATCATGGAATCCATTTATATAGTCAAAGGCCAATGCGAGCAAAACGACGGCCCATATCACCCAACCATCAAGCATACTTTAATACTACCCGGCGGAATGTTCCTACCAAAGTCTCAGATCCATCAATAACGTCTTCCATGGAGCTAAGAATTTCCTTCCACTTAATGATTTCAATAGGGTCACTGCACTCTGTAAAAAGTTTCGCCATTTCCACATGATAAATATCATCTGCCTCTGCTTCTAAACGCAACACCTCTAACGCACGACCTTCTACTTTCAGATAGTTCTTTTTTAAACTCCCCATATAAGAAATAGATTTTTTAATGTGTTTGCAACATTTAGCTACGATTTCTGCCATACGGATTGCTCCTGCAGTTGGTTCGCTTTGCACTTGATACATTACCATTTTATCCATAATTTCTTTAATATTATCAATCGTGTTATCTAATTGATCAATCAAAAGTTGAATGTCTTCACGATCCATTGGCGTAATAAATGTTTTACGCAAACGGTCCATAGTAGCCGCTACCAATTCATCTGCCTCATGTTCCTTTTGTTCAATTTCGCGAAGAGCTTCTCGCTTCTCCACTTCTCCTTCAAACACATCTTGCATCAATTGTGCTGCCTCATGACATAACTCAGCATGGTCATTGAGCATACTGAAAAACTTTTCTTCTTTTCCTTTTAAATTGAAAGCCATTACTTCCTCCAATAACTTACTATGTAATTTAGATAATTCCATTATAGCACGTTACCATTCACTTGTGCATACAAATTACAAAAGCCTATATACATTTTTACTTTTAATACGTAATGCTATTCTTTTAGATATCTCTATTGTTATAATTGCCTATTTTTTATAAGACTTCTATCTGTTGCCGCTTTGCTTTACTATCTTTACATCACATCTATGGGTGCAACAAAAATAGCTATCTTAGCACTACTATAATACATAGTTACTAAAGATAGCTATCGTTAATCCCTATTTAATTAATTCTCGCTTTAAGTGTTTAACTTCTGGTAAAATCAATTCTTTCATGGCTAGTGTAACAGCCCCTACTGATCCCGGAATAGCAAATAAAATCGTATGATCTTTTACCCCGCCAATAGCACGAGATGCCAATGCTTTCGTTCCAATATCATCACGGTAGCTTAAAAAACGAAATAACTCGCCAAACCCTGGAATTTCTTTATCCAATAAGGGTTGCACTGCTTCGATGGATACATCACGTTTGGCAATACCAGTGCCTCCAGTGCTAATAATAATATCTGCACCACTAACATTACTCACATAAGTCCAAGCTCGTACAGCATTATTTGTGGAAGTATCCAAAACTAGAACTTCTTCATCATAATTGCCAGTGAAAGCCTGATGAATGGCTCCTTGAATCTCATCAATTGTATCTGTCACAATTTGACGAGATACCACCTCAAATCCAGCCTCGCGAGCTAATTCTTCAACTCGGGCCCCACCTTTATCTGTCTCTTTTGTTCTTGTATCAGACACTGTAATCACCGCTACTGTTAGGGGGCGGTCTGTAAATTCCATCATTGCCATATGTATGGTCCTTTCTTTGTAGTACATGCTATTTAATATAAAATCATCAGCCAGTCTATTACTCTTAATAGGCTGGAACCAACATACTAGAAAACGTTTCTCAGATAGCTTCTAATACAGTATAGTAACTAATTATGTGCCATCTTTCAAAGTTTTAATACTCCAACTAGTACCTATATGTATAGTAGCATATCTCCTATCGTAACTCCATAAGAAATGTTAAAGACCAAAAAATTCTTTTACTTCTTTTAACTGACCTTTTGTACAGGACACATATAGTTCGTCTCCACACTGTAATACTGTTGTGGCCACTGGTACAATCGGTTGTCCTCCTCGATCAATGCTGACAATCATAGATCCTCTTGGCATTTCAATATCTTTCAGCATCGTTTCTACATAGGGGCAAACGACTGATAGACGAGTTTGGAAAAATGTTTGCTCTTCTTCTGCTCCTACAATGCCTTGGCTCATACGAAGTAATAAATTATCATAAATTGGTAATTCTTTCATAAATTCAGCCGTTAAATAAGCAATAATGGCCACAGTACCTACTTGGTAAATACTGTGAAAGCTATTTGTCATTTCTAGTACCAATAATATAGCTAACAATGGAGTTCGCATAGAGGCTGCTAACATACCTGCCATACCACAAATGATAAAACTACTTCCAAAGGCATTCGGTAGCATGTGTAATTCTACTAATATACTATGCATCAATGCCCCCACTGCTGA
>NZ_AFUJ01000066.1:0-3004 GCF_000221605.1 Veillonella sp. oral taxon 780 str. F0422
AACGATGGCTCTTTAGATCCACGTCGTAACATTTCTGTTTCTAGAATAATACGTGCCTCGTTTTCAGTCATCCCCACTTTTAGCTGCGGTAACATAGCTGCAAATGATTCATCTGCAATATTAAACGCTTGCCGTAAATATTTCAGTTCATCTTCTCGTTTCACTATACGAAGGCTAGCAAAATCGAAGGATAAAAATTCTGTTTCATTCAATGTATCACAAACTTGCTGAAATACATCGACACTCATATAGTTTCCTTCAAAGCAACATGTAGTTAAACCAATACTTGAACGTTTTAGTAAGTCCCTAATTGTTTCATATACATCACCTGTATATTCTACTACTTCGTATCCTTCACATTGTTCTTTTGCCTGTTCTGTATAACGACTATCCGTTATCATATACGCTTTGTTAGGCGTTACAAGGGCAACCCCTGTAGTTCCTGTAAAGCCAGCAAAATAATGCAGATTAATAGGACTAATAAGAATAGCGCCCCCGTATGATTCTTCTTGTAGGAATCCTTGTAAAGTTGCTAATCCATTCATCATCTCGCCTCCTTAAAAAGCATCAACTAATGATACCATATAATGCATAGTTATGACAAATTGAATTAGATTCGATTAAACTAATTTCTTTTTCTTCTTCTGTTAAATCTATGAATGTGCCCACTTCTTCAATAGAATCAAGGGTAATTCTATCGATAGCAATGCGTTGTAAGTACGTTACCGTCCCACCACAGGCACCAATCATACGTTTCACTTGATGATATTTCCCTTCGTAAATAGTCAATTCACAGGAGTGAATGATTTCACCAAACTCATTCATCACTCCTTCATCATTGTGAAGCGATAGTTCTGCCGGCTTACACTCTGTACCATCCCCTAAAACCATACCAGCTTGTATACGTTGTATACCTTCATCTGATAAAGCACCACTATATTCTACATAGTAAGTTTTACCAATATTTTTTTGCCATGAATAATTTTATGAGCCCAAGGACCATCATTGGTTAATAATAACAACCCTTCTGTATCTTTATCAAGTCGCCCCACAGGGAATACCTTCAAAGTTTGAAACTCTTCAGGAAGTAATTCCATGATAGTAGGATCTGTAGAATCTTCTACAGCTGTTACATATCCAGCTGGTTTATGAAATTTAATATAATATTCTAATTGTGCTTGTACAACTTGATCTTGAACCGTAACCACATCTACATCAGGATTGATATGCATGTCTTTTTCTTAACAATACTATCATTTACCTTTACAAGACCCTGTTTGATTAAATCATGTACTTCTTTTCTTGTACCAAAAGCCTTATGGGCTAAAAACTTATCAATCCTCACCGTAACCACCTTCTCTCACATGAGTATGCGATGTATCATTTAATATACAAATACGATTATAAGGAGATTGGTCACCCCAGAAATCCACCACACTAACAGCTGTATTCCCCTGTGCTAACCGCCATAAGCAATTCAATGGAATACCCGTTAATGCACATAATAATGTGCGTATGGTTCCTCCGTGACAAACTACCAATAACCGTTCACCATCCTCCATACGCGCTAACTCTTCTAATAAACGAGTATAAGCGCGTTCTTGCACCATTTCTACTGTCTCCCCATTAGGAATTGGTTTCTCTGATGGATCTTCATAAATGGCTTCGATTTGGCCAGGCCAGCGTTCATTAATTTCAGAATATGTTAAGCTTTCCCAGTCGCCAAAGTTAATTTCCCGTAATCCTTCTGTAAAAGTGGTAGGAATATATCGGCCTTTTAGAATTTCTTCAGACGTAACCCTAGCTCTTACTAGGTCTGGAACGATAGCTCTATCAAAATGAACATCTCGTAAGGCATCACCCACATCCACAGCTTGGGCCATACCTTTTTCATTTAAAGGTATATCACTAAATCCTTGGTGCTTTCCTAGATGATTCCAATCCGTTTCACCATGGCGGACAAAGTAAATTTGTATCATAGTATCTCCTGTTATAATGTAAAATATGCTCGTAAAGCTTGCAATAATTGTTCATTTTGCTCTCTTGTTTTGACAGCGATACGAAACCAATTGGGGCCTAACCCAGTATAGTGAGAGCAGTCTCTAATTAATATAGATTGATGATACAAGTGCTGAATCATATCTTCTAAAGAATACTGATCATCTAGATGACAGAGAATATAATTCACAGATGGTTCAATGCACTGTAATACATCCATCTGTACAATCTTCTTATATAGCCATTCTTTTTCTGTTTTAGTACTGTCCGAGTCTCTTGTATATAGTCTGTATCTTGTAAGGCTTTTTCACTATATATTTGCGCTAAATGATTTACAGTCCAAGATGGAATATGAGATTTAATGAAGTTAATAATCATAGGATTTGCCATCATCGCCCCAATACGTAGACCGGGAACTGCGTAAAACTTAGTTAAAGAATGTACAACTATCACATTGTCATACTCTTTCACATAGTTTCGCATAGAATAGTCATCCCCTAAAAAATCAACAAATGACTCATCAAACACTAGATAGTGACCATTTTTCTTGCAAACTTCAATTAATTCACGACTTTCATGTTTCCACAAGGTGCCACATGGATTATTGGGATTCCCAATAAATACTAAGCGATGCTTAGACTGATTTAAATCATGTAATATCGTTGTTAAAGGATAGGAAAAGCAAAATGAATCCGCATCAAATTGTAATTCATATTCTATGACTGGTAGGCCACACGAATGAGCACCATGGCTATACTCTGAAAATCCAGGAGCTGGCACATACACAGCTTCTATTTCTGGCAATCGGCATATGGCATAGATTAATTCAGCTGCACCATTACCGAAAGCAATGTATTCTTTTGGCATATCCCACAATTCGGACGTGATAGCAAAAGGTTCGTCATGTCTGGATCTGGATAATGTATCACATGTTGAAATGCCTCATTCATAGCATCCATCCCCTTGGCACTCATTCCCAAGGGGTTAATATTGGCACTAAAATCTA
>NZ_AFUJ01000065.1:0-31566 GCF_000221605.1 Veillonella sp. oral taxon 780 str. F0422
AAGTTCATACCGAATCGGAACTGACGTCCTTGTAAGGCACGGTCGTCATCACGATGATTAAATAGATTGTTCATACCAAAGTACACAAGGGAATCTTTATCGATTTTTTTCTGTACAATCATATTCCAAATGCCATAGGTTTTCTTCTTGTACATATCAGCTGTTTTTTTCGTATTGAACTCGTATGTGATAATAGACTTATCATTATTAGCAGGGTCCACTTGTGATGTAATGTAGTTACCACCACCAGCAACAGAGTTACTATCTAACATACCATAATAGTAATCAGTCCAAATGTTGCCACTCCAGCCACTTACTTTATCTTCTAACTCCAATCCTAAATCCAATTTATGCATTGGTTTATCCAACAATCGTTTCGGCATATCTGGATTTGTTTTGTTCACTGCATCTAAATATGTATAACCTACTTTCAATTTCGCATGGTCATTCAACCGTTGTTTCACTTCTAGTTCAACACCATTGACACGAGCTTTTCCGATATTGCGGAATGTATAAAGCATATCTGGTGCATGCGCATATTTTGTAGCCCCGAAATAAGTGCTTTCATCGAGATATGGATAGAAATCCATTAAATGTCCAGTATTAGCAATGGTCATATAGTTGCGAATTTGATTACGGAAAGCCGTCAATTTCATATAGGTATTTTTATTTTCTCCTTCAAAGGAAATATCTATATTTTTTGACGTTTCAGGTTTTAATGTAGGGTTGCCAATCCAATACCAACCTAAGCGAGCACGTCCACCTGACAATGGAGCCACATTCGTTACCGTAGGTCCAAACATTTCCCAGTTATAGTATAGTTCACCCATACCTGGCTCTGTGTAACTGGTTCCTACATTGGCTTTCAAGCGACGATGCGCATTTCCACCTACGTTGTGAGTAACCCCCATATTGAAAGTCATATGCGATCCAAACAAATCACTATGGTCTAAACGTACAATTGGTTGCAACAGAGTATCCTTGTTGATTTGCCATGTATCTTGCAAGAAGAAATGCTGTTTCCGTAATCTTGCACTACCCATGGTTTGTTGGTTAATGCGTTTATTGTATTCATCTTTGAAATGACCGCCATTAAATTGAGGTCGTACAATTTTGAAAGACGGATCTTCCATGTAATAGAATAAAGCTAAATAATCTTTATTAATTACAGGTGGTTTGACCCCATCAATGGTTTCAGTACCTTGATGACCTGGGCCATATTTAGCAATCAGTTCTTTATTGTACGGTATTTCATTTAATTTATCGTTGAATGCCTTAAATCGTTTCAATGCTTCTGGGTTACGGGATTCCATATTGTTTGGCGTATATCCAGAGTTATACACAAGTCCATGGAATGCGGCTGGATCTAATCCTGCTTCTGGATCTAGATAGTTTTTAAAGTCTTCGTAGGTGAACTCTGGTACACTTGTTTTATCTGAACCATCATAACCATACCACTCTTTTTCTTTATCCCACCGTAATACGCCTTCTCCATTTTCTTTGAAAGAATGACGATAGATTGTACTATCTGGTTTTCCGTGTTTTACAGCTAAACTCTTATCATAGTCCCACGGGTCAATATTACGTACCCATGTATGAGGGGCACTTTTTAGTCGGCTACCTTCACCACTTTCAGTAGTATATCCAAAACCATAAGAAAGTAAGTGATTATCATTAGCCTGTGTGTCTCCAGTGATATTAAAGCTCCATTGTTTATGGTCCACATTGTCCACATAGTTTAATGTGTTTTTACCTTCATAATTGCTGCGACCATACTCACTTGTTAAGGTTACATCATCTTCTTTCGTGCGAGTATAGTTTAATTCAACCTTCCAATTGCTTTTTTCATCTTGTCCTGCATAGGAAAGGTTACTTTTATTTCTATCTAAATCACGTTTGTAATGAACTTGTGGTTCATCTTCAGAGTTTGTACGTTTTACAAAACGTTCTAAATCTTCGTTATAACGGTCTGTTGTAAATGTAAACGAATTATTTTGATTCACATCATAAATCGCAGACAATCCTAAATTGGAGTTTGTCCCATAATATCTTAGGGAGTTTTTAGGAAATTGTTCATTGACAGTAGCATTTCCAAATGGAACTTCTTTTCTTTCCCTCGCAGCATATACAGGAACGATATCACGTTTACTGCCATGAATATTGACACGTAATTTACCTTGTTGACCAGAGTCAGCACGCATAAAGAAGTTACTATATGGGAACAAACCTTGATCGCCACGGGAACGAATACTTTCACCATTGATGCGGATATTCGCATTTTTATTTGGTTTATTCGTAATTACATTGATAACACCACCAATGGCATCGGATCCATATTTTGCGCTCGCAGCGCCTTGGATAATTTCTATACGTTCTACATTTTCTGTACCTAGTCGTTGTAATTCATCACCTTGACCTTGGTATTTTGCAAATTCACCCATCACTGGCTGCCCATCTACAAGAATTAATGTATGACGAGGTTCAGCACCACGAATCGATACACCGACACGACCCATGCTGTCCACTGTACGACTCACACCAGCTTGTGTAAATACAATATCTTCCACAGATTTAGCCTGTTTTTGTTCAATATCTTTTTTAGTAATGATTTGCACTTGTTGAGAGTTATATTTTGCTTCTTCTTGTGCACGGTCTGCTGTAACAAACACAGATCCTTCTGCCTGTACAGGTGCTAATCCACCAAGTAGATACCAAGAACAAGCCATCCAACTCATGACTGCACCAGTAAGTAAACGTTTCTGATACGGCTTAGAATAATGCATAGCATTCCACCATCTTCCTATAAATACAAATAAATTTGATAATATTAATCATTTGTATTATAGACCTAATCAAATATCACATCTACTCCATATGGATTTCAAATGCTCCATTTGATTCACGAATTGTAAAATTATATTTATATTTTAGACGATGAGTTCATGATAATATACTTTAATCATATCTAACTTTCATGATTATATGTTTATATTTCATTGACACTTATCACAGCTAGGAATATAATAATAAATGAGTATGAATAGGGAAATAAAGATTCATGCTTTTGGGTATATTCTAGTTTTAGGTAAGGAGAATTATTATGAAATTCTTTTCTAAAAGCGCTATGATTGCGGCATTAGCAGTAACTGCAGCTTTCGGCGTTTCTCAATCTACTGATGCGGCGTACATGTTAAACTCTGAAGTAAAAGATGCAACTCCAGCATTACAAGAAGCTGCTTCCATTGGTGTTCGCACATATGAAAATCCAATGATGAAAAACGCAATGAATAAAGATGCTAATCGTAGTTATGTCCTTTGGCACTACTTTCAAAGATACTCGTGCAAAAACAATTGATGCCACTATCAATGAAATCAAAGCACAACATCCAAATGTTAAAGTTGTAACTGCTTTTACATCCCATATTATTATTGATCGCATTAAAGCCCATGAAGGTATTACATACCCTACTCCAGAAGAAGCATTAGACCAATTAAAAGCTGATGGATACACTCGTGTTGCTTTAACAACATTAAATATGATTCCAGGCATGGAATATAACTATGCTGGTGCTGTATTCAACCATCATAAACAAGATTTCAAAAAAATGACATTAGGTTTACCTTTAATGTACTGGATGGGCCAAGAAGAACAACGCGATGATATTGAACAAGCATTAAAAGCATACTCTTCCCAATTCCCTATGATCCAAACAAAAGATTCTGCTGTATTGATCATGGCTCATGGTACTCCAGATCCATCTAATGCGTACTATGCAGTAATCCAAGATCGTATCGATTCCATGGGATTCCAAAATACATACCTTTACACAGTTGAAGGATGGCCAAACCTTGAAACAGTAATCCCTCAATTGAAAGAAAAAGGTATCAAACACGTTACATTAATGCCATTAATGATGGTGGCTGGTGACCATGCAAACAACGACATGGCTGGTGACGAACCTGATTCACACAAAAGCATCCTTATGAAAGAAGGCTTCACTGTAGATACTTACATCCATGGTGCTGGTGAAAACCAACTAATCCGTGATATCTTTGCTGAACGTGCTTCCGAAGCATATGATGCATTAGTAAAATAATTGCAATCACAATAGTATAGTATTAAAATTTAGGGGGATACGTTTCGTATCCCCTTATTTGAAAGAAATAAACAATGAAAACATATTTAAAAATTTGTAGTGCTGTTCTACTCTCCACTTCTTTGTTGCTAGGTGGATGCGCAAAAACTGGCCCTACTACAACAGAAACAACTCGTACTGTATCGTATCAAGATCAGAGCTACACAATCCCTGCCAACCCGTCCAAGGTGGTAGCTCTATCAAATTCTATTTCCAAAATGATCTATGCTGTAGGTGGCAAAGCCATCGCGCGTGTTGAAAGTAATGAAAAATTACCTAGTGAAATTGAATCATTACCAAGCATAGGCCATACAGCCAATCCTAATATGGAACAATTAGTAGGATTACATCCTGATTTAGTGTTAGGTTTACCTAGCCAACATGAAAAATTTAAAGGGCAGCTAGATAGCAACAATATTCCATCTATTCTAATTAATTACGATGGCATCAATGATAACATTCCACTATTAACATTATTGGGCAATATTTTCCATACAGAAGATAAGGCCAAATCTGTCATCGAAGATTACAATAAAAAAATCGATACAGTGAAAGCCTCGATTCCAAAAGACAAACCTGTCAAAGTCGCTGTATTGCGAGCTACTGGTAAATCGGTAACAGCAGAAACTCCACTAGCAATCACGGCATCCATGGTTCGTGAATTAGGTATCACCAATGTGGTAGAACAACATTTAAAAGATAATGTCACATCTAAAACAGTGCCTTATTCCTTAGAAACATTAACAGTAGACAACCCTGATATGATCCTTGTTGTTACTATGGGTAAAAAGGATGAAATCAATGCAACCTTTGCCAAAGAAATGACTAGCAATCCAGCTTGGAATCAATTACAAGCTGTAAAAAACGACAAAGTTATTTTCTTACCATCCCAATGGTTTCTATTGAATCCAGGACTAGAAACACCAGAAGCTATGGCTGAATTAGTTAAGATCATTTATGGTGTGAAAGTACAATTATAAAAAATATTATGACAACTTTTAAGGGAACCCTTCAATGGGAACTCTCCAAAACATAAAATGACTACACTAGAGTATATTTACTCCTGTGTAGTCATTTTTGTTATTTTTTTGATTCTTTAAAAGTTGTGGAAAGTAGTATTAGCTATATTAGTTGTACGATATTTTCGTACAACTAAATTGCTCCTACTTCACCTTTAACCTATTTCACGAAGTACTACAACAATCCCTGTATCCGTATATAGGGAAACTCCCCTACTTCTACATCGGTTCTAACAGCAAATACTTTCTCTAGTAATTCTTCTGTCATTACATCTTTTGGTGATCCATCGGCTAAAATCTGTCCTTGATAGAGTACACCAACCCGATGGGAATATTGTGCAGCCTGGTTCAATTCATGAAGAACCATGACAACTGTTAACCCTTCACGGCGATTTAAGTCCTGTAATAGTTCCATAATCTCCAACTGATGATTAATATCTAAATATGTAGTAGGTTCATCTAAAATCAATACCTTCGGCTCTTGAGCTAGTGCCATAGCAATCCATACACGTTGCCGTTCTCCACCGGATAAGGAAGATACTAGCTGATTCCGCAAATGACTCACTTGTGTGGCCTCTAAGGCAGCATCTACCATTTCTTTATCATGAGACCCCTGTTGCTTCCACCACGATTGGTAAGGGAATCGACCACAGTTAACGAGTTCTTCTACTAACATATCTTTCGGGATAGATGGTACTTGTGGTAAGAATGCCATATATCTAGCTAATTCTTTATTAGAAAAGCCCTTTGCCTCTTTCCCTGCAATTTGGATGGTTCCGGTACTTTTAATAGCACTAGTAATGGCATGTAATAAAGTACTTTTACCACAGCCATTAGGACCGATTAACGTAGCGATTTCACCTTCATAGACCGTCCAATCGATGCCCTTTAAGACTTCTTTTTCACCGAAGGAGACACGACAATCTTTCACAGAAATTACTGGCTTCATTAGTCATCCCTCCTCAATAAATACAAGAAGAATGGAGCGCCGAAGAATGCCATAATGATACCCACTGGAATCTCGATAGGACTAAATAATGTACGTCCCACTGTGTCGCTGATAACGAGCACAAACGCTCCTAAGAAGGCAGATCCTGGCAATAAGAAGCGATAATCTGTGCCCAACATCATGCGAGCAATATGCGGAATAATCAATCCTACGAAACCAATTAAGCCCGCTACTGATACGGCACTGGCTGCTAATAATGCTGCCACAGCTGTCATCATAAACCGTGTTTTTTCAACGGCTAAGCCTAAACTGCGTGCTGTTTCATCGCCTAAGCTGAGTATGGTCAATCGTTTTGCCCCTAAGAAGGCAAATAACAAGCCCCCTATGGTATACGGAATTAAGACATACACTTGCGGCCAACTACGAGCGGCTAGACCGCCAACCATCCATAGTAGAGCCCCTTGCACTCGATCTCCATAGAATACGAGAAGGGCAGATATCATGGACCCTAAGAATGCTGCTACGGCTACCCCAGCCAAGATAATACGACTTGGACGTATACCCTGTTTCCAGGCTAAGGCATACACAAGTATGGCCGCTGTCAAAGCGCCAATAAAGGCGATGAATGGCACTGCATATTCTAGGTAAGGAAATAAAATTAATACTATGACACCAGCTAATCCTGCGCCTGAGGAAACCCCTACGATTTGCGGATCTGCTAATGGATTTTTCATAACTGCTTGTAAGATAGCACCTGCTACAGCTAGATTCGAGCCTACTAGGGCCGCGACTATATTTCTTGGAAAGCGAATATTCCATATGACTAGTGAGTTCGTATCAGATAAGGTGGGAGACCACAATGTATGCCATATTTGAGCCAATGTAGTCTGGGCGGACCCAAATACTAATGATAAGATGAGGGCAGCAATCGCTGCTGCCCCAAACACTAGAACGAGAAACATACGCCATGCATTGCGTGTTTGACTCGTTCTATTCATTATTTCTTTTCTTTTCCTTCTACAAATAACATGTCGTTACGTTTTACATCTGTATAGAACAATGCGTTAACAACGGATGCAGCAATGGAGCTACCACCTTTATTACCTTGAATTGTAATGTAAGGAACTGGAGATACTTCTGCCAAATAATCTTTAGATTCTGCAGCACCTACGAAGCCTACTGGAATCCCGATGATTAAAGCAGGACGAATTCCTTCTTCTAAAGCAAGACGCAATACTTCGTATAAAGCAGTTGGTGCATTACCAATTGCCACGATTTGGCCTTCTAATTCTTTACCGAATGTACGCATCGCAGCGATAGAGCGTGTCACACCTAATTCTTTTGCCATTTCAGCCACTTTTTCATCACGAATTAAGCAATGTGCTTCACTGTTATGAAGTTTCAATGCTGGTTTAGAAATACCTGTGCGCACCATTTCTACGTCAGTGTAAACATGAGCGCCATTATTTACAGCTGCAATACCTGCCGCTACAGCGCCTTCACTAGTACGGAATAATTTTGCATATTCTACGTCACCAGACGCATGAATGGTACGAGATACCACACGAATTTCGTCCTCAGTAAATCCCATGTCTTTCACATATGGGTAAATAATTTCCATACTTTTATCTTCAATTGCTTTAGGGTTTTTAATGTAATCCATCGTAATCCTCCCATAGGGTTTTAAATTCTTCTACTGTTGAAATTGTCACTGCCCCTTTCGCCGGTGTTGGGCGATCGATAACAATGACATGAACATCTAAATCGATAGCAGCTTGTAACTTAGTGTCTGAACCTCCTACAAGGCCAGAGTTTTTCATGACTACTACCTCTGCTTTTGTATCTTGAAACATGACCTTATTCATGTCATAAGAAAATGGTCCTTGCATAGCAATGGTATATTTAGGAGATACTCCCAAATCTTCCATCATTTGCAGCACTTCCGCCGTCGGTAATACACGGGTCCATACTTCCTTATCTTGTAGAGCTTCGGACTTGGCAAAGACATGCATCGTCTTACTACCTGTTGTAAGATATACCACCTTACCTAATTCACCTGCTAAAGTAGCTGCCTCTTCTTCATTGCTCACATGATGCAATTTATCATACTCTGGCAATGACACTTCTTTCCGTTCAAATCGAATGAAAGGAATTTCCATATCTGCAGCGGCTTCGCGAGCTGTGGCAGTCACAATCGCCGCATAGGGATGGCTCGCATCAATAAGCATCGTTATGCCTTTATTTTGAATGAGAGCTTTCATCTCCTCTAAATTTAAGCGTCCTTCATGGACTTCAATGCCTGGATGGGATGCTAATTGTGCCCCATATTGGCTAACTACAGACACCAACACAGGTAATCCTGTATGCTCTTGTACTGCTACCGCCAAATTACGGCCATCTAGCGTACCCGCTATGACCCAAATCACAATTTATATCCTCGCGGCGTAATGATTTTACCATTTTCCACATATGTTTGGCTATTACCAATGATAACTAATGTTTGCATATCGATTTCTTCTTTGTGGAAATGTTCTAAATCAGAAATGATGATATGTTGACCTGCACGGCCTGCTTTTTGTACGATCCCCACTGGTGTTTTAGGGTCACGATGTTGCAATACTAGTTCACGTACTTCATCTAAATGGGTGATACGTTTTTTACTGCGTGGATTATATAAAGCGATAACCATATCACCTTCTGCACACAGTGCGGCACGTTTTTTGATTAAATCCCATGGTGTCATCAAATCGCTCAAGCTAATCACGGCGAAGTCATGCATCAATGGAGCACCCAATACAGCTGCTGCCATGTTCACTGCGCTTAAACCTGGTACGATATGTACAGGAGGACGTTTTTCTTCTGCCACTTTATTAGCCAATTCGATGACAAGACCCGCCATGCCATATACTCCAGGGTCACCACTGGATACCACAACCACTTTATGACCTTCTACAGCTAAGTCTACAGCTTGTTGGCAACGATCTACTTCTTGCATCATGCCTGTACCTACAGTTACTTTGTCTGCTATCAGGTCTTTAATCAAATCTAAATAGGTAATGTAACCTACTACACGGTCAGCTTGTAGAATCGCTTCTCGTGCTTCTGGTGTCATGAATTCTGGGTTACCAGGTCCGATTCCGATGACTTGTAATGTACCCGTGCAATGGCTACGGTTGTTCTCGGAAATATTGTTTTGTGTTGCAGTAGCTCCTGCCCCTGCGCTAGTAATAGTGCTGTCGTTTCGCATACGTTTCCTACTCCTATTGTTTGTTTAACAAAATTTGATTCTATAATTTGTGCCTCTTCAATACAAGGGGCCATTTCTTCTTGTGTATAAAATTGGATAGGCCATTTTAGTGCTTCCATGGCTTCCAATAATCCTATTTCATCAGCTTTTACGATAACTGAGGCCGCTCCTTTGACACTTAATGGGGATCGTCCTACATTTTGCAATGATTCTGATACCGCTGAAAGTATCAATTCTTTCGGTGTATCACGGCGACATCCGATGCCCACTGTCATAGTCGGTGGTCGTAACACCAGTGTGACACCTATACAATCAATGGTTCTATCTGTAATGACAACCTTTGGCTCCTCTCCCCAGGGGAATGCTTCCTCTGGATGAAAAAGAGCATAGTCCACTTGATGTGCTTGCACAGCTGGTTCAAAGTCATCTGCCAAGGTACTATCCAAATAATATTTGACAGTTTCTCCATTGACGATAGCAGCATTCACCTTAATAAGCATGGAAAAATCTTCCACCTTGGCGCCGATTTTTCGAGCCAATACATCTGGTGCAGGCAATTGATTCACATCGGTGGCTGTAGTAATCACTGGTGTAGCCCCCGTAATCATTGCCACCTCACTAGTCCATTCATTAGCACCACCTAAGTGACCCGATAAAAGGCTAATCACAAAATGACCACCTTCATCCATGACTAAAATGGCTGGGTCTTCCGATTTATGCTTAATAAAAGGTGCAATCATACGCACTACAATACCTGTAGCCATAATGAATAAGATACGGTCATAGTCTTTCCACAACTGTTCTATATGCAGTTTCAAAGAAGAAAAGGATATGGCTGTGTCTCCACTTTCACGTTCTACTTTTTCATAACAATCCACCACATGTTCCTGTATATAGGCACTGCGTACTTGTTGGCCTAGCTTAGCCCCACGTTTTGTAACAGATACGATAGCAATCTTCATTATTTAGCATCTCGATACATATGAGCAAAGCCTTTGTCATAGAGTTTAGATAATTCATAATCTGTATCCAGTACACGGCTTACTACAATCATAGCTTGGCGAATAACACCTTCTTCTGCCACCACATCAGCAATCGTTTCTAAAGTGCCACGAATGATTCGTTGATCTGGCCAAGATGCTTTCACAACGATAGCCACTGGTGTCGTTTTATCGTATCCACCTTCAATTAATTCTGCTGCCACTTTATCAATCATTTGTACAGATAAGAAAATGCACATAGTAGCGCCATGGCTAGCCAACATAGATAATTTTTCTTTTTCTGGCATAGGCGTTCTGCCTTCCATGCGAGTGATGATCACAGTTTGGGTTACATTTGGCAGTGTGTACTCTTGTTGCAAGGCTGCTGCTGTTGCTAAGAAGGAGCTTACCCCAGGTGTTACATCATAAGTGATCTCCATTTCTTTCAAAGCATCCATTTGCTCTTGGATCGCCCCGTAAATGGCTGGATCACCAGTGTGTAAGCGCACCACTGTTTTACCTTCTGCAACGCTCGCTTTTGTTACTGCTAACACGTCATCTAAGCTCATAGATGCAGAGTTGTGAATTTCACAACCTTCTTTACAAGCTTCTAAAATTGCTGGATTCACCAAGGAACCAGCGTAGATTACTACATCTGCTTCTTGTACCAATCGGTATCCCTTACGGGTAATTAATTCCGGATCTCCAGGGCCTGCGCCCACGATATGCACTTGTGCCATATTATGCCTCCTGTTTCACTGCAGTTACGATAAAAATAGGGCTCAATGGATTTAATAAATGGTATGGACCAGCTTTTCTAAAGCGGCTCACTTGCATTTGAAATCCTTCATAAGTATACGGTCTACCTTTTAGTTCTTTTAAAATCGTATAGCCTGTTTCCATAGTCACAGCGGTTACTACAAGACGACCGCCCACTTTTAACAACCGTGTGGCTTCGTCCATAATCGTCCCCATACCACCAGCACTACCACCGATGATAACAGCGTCTAATTCTGATAAATCTTCCATACCTTCTGGCGCTTTGGCTTCAATAATTGTTAAGTTTTTTACGCCAAATTTTTCTTGATTTTGGCGAATTAAATCTGTTGCTTTTTCAAAGCGTTCGATAGCATATACATGTCCTTTCGGAGCAGCTATGGCAGCTTCAATCGAAATGGAACCAGTACCAGCTCCCACATCAAGAACCACGCTATCTTCTTCTACACGAGCTGCATTCATAACTACCATACGAATTTCTTTTTTCGTCATGGGCACATCGCCACGAATAAATTCCTCGTCTTCAATTCCAAAAAAATGTCTCATCCTAATACCACCATTACGGAGTGCCCAAAGCCCTCCAATTTCTGTAATTCTTCTAATGTACCGCGTTCAATACGCTCATCTTCATAACTCAATCGTTCACATGCTGCCGCTTTTGTATCCTTCGGCCAACCATGCTCTTCGATTAAATATCTTGCAATATAGGCAGGATTTTGTTCAGGATCCGTTAAGAAACCTAACTTACGTCCTTCTGCATAATACAAATCTGTTTCCTCTGGTCGACGACCGTGAAAGCTCATTAAATCTGCATTGTGCCACACTTCACCAAGTCTAGCAAAAGCAAATGTCATGGAACTAATGCCCGGCGTCACATCAATAGGATTGTTAGGAAACTTAGTTTTTAAATACGGCAATAAAGAATAATATCCTGTATCACCGCTGACTAAGACTACAATGTCATTGGATTGTAGTTGTTCTCCCATCCACTCTGCCATAGGTGCTAATTTCGCAATAGGAAAGGTTTCCTGGCCTGGCTGAGCAAAATCTTCTAGTGCTCGCTCACTTCCTACCAAGACCTTAGCCTGTTTGATTAGATGTAATCCTCTAGGTACTACATACTCTGGGTTCCCAGGGCCAATACCTACGACATACAAGGTATGTGCCATGATTCTTCTTCTCCTATTTCCTTCGCTACCTCATCGACGGCCAATATAGTGCCATCTAAGGTAGATATGATAATACCAACCTTTGCATCTTGCGCAATATAGCGCATAGAGCGCAAGGACGCCCGATCCGCTACGCGCTGATAAATGCCCTCTAAGTGCTCTCGTTCAATAATTGGCATGGCAGCCTCTGTTGTGCGACACTCCATCAATTCTTCACAAACTTCTCGAGATGCCCCTTCTAATGCTGCATAAGCAACAATCGTTTCCATACGTCCATCACTCATGCGATTATGGGTATGAAAGCTGCCGCTAGCCAATTTGATAATTTTACCAATGTGACCAATGATGAGGATATTTTTAAATCCAATTTTGACACATTGTTCTAGCATGAAGCCAATAAAATTACTTGTTTCTGCCATTTGATTGATAGAAATTCCTAGTTGTTCTTTTGCGATTTCTTGACCAATACGCCCCGGCACTAAGATAGCTGTTGTATAGCCTGCTTCTTTCATGACACGCAATTGCGGTACTAAAGAGTTTTTGAACCCTTCTTCACTCATTGGTTTTACAATACCTGTTGTACCAATGATGGAAATACCACCTTCTATACCAAGAGTGCCATTCAAGGTCTTTCTAGCTAAGGTCTCCCCCGCTGGTACGGACACTTTCACATGAATGCCCATGCCCTTAGGTACTAATTCCTCGAATACATAGGAAATCATCGTTCTAGGCCCTGGATTGATAGCAGGTTCTCCTACAAGTAAGGCTAGGCCCGGCTTAGTCACTATACCCACTCCAAATCCTGCTTCATACGTAATATTTCCCGATTGATTTAATGTTACCGTGGTCACAATATCTGTACCATGAGTCACATCTGGATCATCACCACCATCTTTTACCACTGTCACCATTGCTTCTGCAGGAGAGAGAATCTCAACCTTAGAAATAGGCACATCAATGAATGCATCTTGAGGATTTCGTATAGAAACTTGATCTACAATTTCTTCTTCAATGAGAGCAAGGAGTCCAGCTTTTACCCCTGCTGTTGCACAGGAACCAGTGGTGTATCCACCACGCATATCTTCTACGTTCATAGTCCCTCACATGATAAAATAGGAGCATCCATTGGGTGATGCTCCTTTATTTAATTAAGATCGGAAATTCACAAATTGTAATTCCACAGTTAAATCTTGTTCACGAAGCATAGTAATCACTGCTTGCAATTGATCTTTATCTTTTCCTGCTACACGTACTTGGTCTTCCATAATTTGAGCCGTCACTTTTAATTTCATATTTTTAATTAATTTGACAACATCTTTAGCCACCTCTTTAGAGATACCATTCTTAATAGTCACAACTTGACGTACAGTACCGCCAGATGCTGGTTCGATTTTACCATACTCTAAATTTTTAATGGCTACATTACGTTTTACCATTTTCCCTTTTAGGACATCGATAATGGCTCCTAATTTGTATTCATCATCGCAATGAATTTTAATGGTATCCCCATCATGTTCTATATCTGCTTTGCTATTACGGAAATCATAGCGTGTGCCGATTTCTTTTTTCGCTTGATTTACTGCATTATCTACTTCTTGCATATCCACTTCGGATACAACGTCAAATGAACAATCTTTAGCCATATAAACCTCCAATAATTATTTACATGAACAGTTTAATTATACCCTACTTCCCTTATATTTTCTACCTTTGTAGTACCTTTTATTATAGCTTTTAGGAATGTAGTATACGTTAAAAAATACCTAATGAATACAGCTTTGATTTCTCTATTCATTAGGCATCTTATCATCACAATATAAACTTATTTTACACCGTCTTTAGTGCGTTCAAAACCTACTTGCTCTGCAGCGATTTCGTACAAAGCGATAGACACTGGATTTTCCGTTCCTACTTCACCTACAAGGGATGGATCTCCATCTGTCAGTTCACGAGCACGCTTAGCTGCTAATGTTACCAACGTGTATTTGCTGTCCACCTGTTTTTCTAAATCTTTTAAATGCGGTTCTACCATCATAATGAACGTCTCCTTTATCTACTTACTATATTATTGCTGTCCTTGTTCATTGCTATACCGTTTATAAATGTATTGAATCTTTTCTTTGTTGCGACTAATCTTACATGTTTCAGCTCGCAAGATAGAAGCTGTTCGTTCAATGGCATCTTCCAAATCATCATTCACCACTATGTAATCATAACGATGTGCTAATGCTAATTCTGAACAAGCTAAAGATAAACGTTTATGAATCACTTCTTTATCATCCGTACCACGACCATGCAAACGAGATGTTAACACATCTAAGGATGGCGGCACAACGTAGATAAAGACAGCATCGCTGTAGGATTCTTTTACCTTCATAGCACCTTGAATATCAATCTCCAAAATCACGCTCTTGCCTTCTTCTAATAAGTTCATAACGTGCTCTTTCGGTGTACCATAGTAATTATCATACACTTTTGCATATTCTAAGAATGCATCTTCTTTGATTAGTTTTTCAAATGTATCTACATCTCGGAAGAAATAGCTAATGCCTTCTTCTTCTCCCACCCGCGGTTGACGTGTGGTCATCGATACAGAATAGACCAGGTTTGGCATTTGTTTGCGGAGTTCTGCACAAATCGTGCCTTTTCCTGCCCCAGATGGTCCTGAAATGACGATTAATATTCCTTTATCAGACATGATAACTCCAGTACTACTTACACATTATTCTATATTCTGAATTTGCTCTCTTACTTTTTCTAACTCTACCTTCAATTGTACAACGGTGTCTACAATGGTGATTTCATTCCCTTTGGATCCCATCGTATTCACCTCGCGGTTCATTTCTTGTAACAAGAAATCTAACTTACGTCCAATAGGTCCTTCTTCCTCAAGTATTTCCTTTAATTGTACCACATGTGAGGCAAATCGGGCAATCTCTTCCGAAATATCTACTTTATCTGAAAGTATAGCCACTTCTTGCATGAACCGTTCTTCTTGAAAGTCTACGCCCACTTTATCTAGCATAGTCTGGATCCGTTGTAATAATCGCTCTTCATGGTGCGCTAATGCTACGTCTCTTCGACTCTCCATATAAGCAAATAATGTTTCAATCCCTTCTAGGCGTTTCGCAATATCCGCTTTCATCGCAATGCCTTCTTTAGCACGCATAGTAAGAACACCGTCTATGGCTAATTTCGTAGCTTCTTCTAAGGCACGACCTATCGCCTCTTCATCAGTAGGTGGTTCTTCTACAGTGATCCAGTCTGAAGAAATGGACATAATCGCCGATAAAGGGACCTCTTTCACATCTGCATAGAAACCTTCTTCTACTAAAAATTGTTTAATCTGTCCACATAAAGCGCGATTCATAGACAAGTCTTTTTCTTGTTCACCTGACTCTTTATATAAAATGGACACCTCTATCTTACCACGTTGAAAGGCAGATTGGATTAACCGTCGTACTTTATCCTCAAAGATATTAAATTGTTTAGGACTTTTAATGGTAATGTCACAATAGCGTGTATTTACCGTTTTAATCTCTACTTGGAAACTTCCTGCTTCCGTAGTCACTATGCCGCGACCAAAGCCTGTCATACTGTTCATGGATTTACCTCGCGTTTCCGATCTATTTCTTATCTTTCAGTATAGCACGGTAAGACTAAAAATAATACTACCATTTATAGAACTTAACCATATATGTGTTACGATATGCTTCTTGGCTCTAATCTAATACTCCCTATATCTCCTAGTACTAGATTGGTGTATACTAGTATAGGGACAGTTTTTAAAATTTTTCCCTTACTAATAGATAGTATATGACCATGGTATCCTTAATAAGGTACCATGTAATATCAATTATTTTTCGTAAATTTATACAAATTACCTATTCCATTTGTATAGAAAAGAAGTGTAATTTCAAGAATATTTTACACTTTCAAATATAATAGTACTATACACCTATAACGAAAGGATTTCCATGAATTTAGATGGTTTAACATTATCTGTATTAATCCGAGAACTAAATGACCAAGTTGGTAATGGTCAAATTCAACGTATTCAGCAGATTGATAAAACAAGTATACTTTTAAAAATTAATACACCTACCACAAGTCCATACTTAGTGATTACTGTAGGCAGTGCTCCATCTATCTATGTAACAGACAAGATTGTAGATGCTCCCAAGGAGCCCACATCTCTTATTATGTATTTACGAAAATACATTGAAGGAGCTCGTATCACAAATATTGAGCAACTACACGGGGACCGCATCATCCGCATCACCGCCGATAAATTAGGGTTAGATGGTTCCATACTTGTAAATGAAATCTATGTAGAACTAATGGGCAAATATTCCAACTGTATATTTGTGCAAGATGGCATCATTTTAGAATCCCTGGTTCATGTCACACCACTTATGAATCGTGTTCGGTCAGTAGCTCCTAAATTACCTTACGAGCTACCTCCTAATACATCTCGTGTGGATCTTATGCAGTTCTCTGGTCCGGAGATAACACAATTACTCCAATCTTTTTCACAAGACACAGTGGGCAATACCATTCGTCATATCTTCAACGGCTTTGGTTCTGTCCTATTAGATGATCTATGTTATCGTATGGGGCTAACTCCTACGACACCAATGGCATCGGAGCTCATCAACAGTATCACCGAAGGACTTATTAATTTGCAATCCCAGCTTCTTAGGGCACAAGGATTATTCCAATACACCACGGCTACTGGTAAACGCTTGTTAACGCCTATTCCACTCTGTGAAAGTTCCCCCCACACCATTGTTGATACTACCCAGTATCCAACAATATCTGAGGCCCTTTCACAGGATGTGGCAAAGCTAGGAGCTATTCATACAGCAGGAAAAGAGTTAGAAAAAATTATCTCCGCCGCTATCAAAAAAGAGGAAGGTCGTCACGAAAAAATAAAAGCTGAACTAGACGACACATCCAAAGCGGATATGTATAAATCCTATGGGGATTTGCTCATGATTTATAGCTACTTGCCCCACCACTATGAGTCGGAAGTGACGATGCAAAATGTATTATCTGACTCAGCTGAAGATATTACAATCCCATTGGATCCCCCATTATCTATTACAGAAAATGCGCAGGCCTATTATAAACTGTATCGTAAGATGAAAAATCGTACGAAAAATGGTCAATACCAACTAGAACAAAGCTCCATGCGCCTTTCTTATTTAGAATCTATCCAATACAGTCTATCTTTGGCTACGACCAAACAATCTGTTCAAGAAATTCGCAGTGAATGTGAAAGTGCAGGCATCTTGCGTCAATCTAAAAAGCCAATCCCTTTCAAGATTAAAAAAGACAATTTCTTGCATTTTACCATTCCTAATGGCGATGTCTATGTGGGACAAAATAATCAGCAAAATGAATACCTCACTAACCGTTGGGCTAAACCTAATGACCTATGGTTACATACACAGCATATTCAAGGATCTCATGTTATCTTACGTTCAGATATAGAACCAGATATTAAAATGATTGAAGCCGCTGCACAAATCGCTGCGTACTTTAGCAAAGGAAAAGAGACATCTAAAGTAACCGTGGACTACACCTTAGTGAAGCACATTAAAAAGCCACCTGGATCTCCTTTGGGGTATGTCATATTTAATACGCACAACGACATTGTGGTAGAACCGAAAGCACCTGAGGGGTATACAGAAAATCACTAGTTTATCTTAAGTACAAGTTAGAATATTCCTTTGTAATCTAATGGTAACCAATGATTTTAACAACATAATCAAAATATAGAAAAGGCTGTAAGCATTCATATCGTTTGCTTACAGCCTTTTTATTATTCTAATTCATATCGTATGAACTTCACAATCACTCTCGTACATCAGACTATATTCAGGTTCTTTTCCATCTATATAATCTAAAAAATATTTTAGGGGATTAGATATTACCCCAATTATAACACAAAGATGCTAGTTTAACGAGTTATATATAATGACTTAAGTTTATCCCAATACATCCGCCATGGCTTGTACTGTTCGTTCAATGGCGATATCTATGGTTTCTCTATCAATGGTTAAAGGCGGATTAAAGTAAATAACATTGCCCAATGGTCTAAGTAGTAATCCTCTATCTAATGCTTTTTTGTAGATTTGATAGCCCATACGTAAGGAGCCATCAAATCCTTCTTTTGTTTCTTTATTGGTAACAAGTTCGATGGCATTTATTAATCCCATACGACGAATTTCTCCTACATTGGGGTGATTACCTAAGGCTTTCAGTAAGGCCTCATGTAAATAGTTACCCATTTCCTCAGCTTGTTTCAAAATATGTTCATCTCGCAACGTATCTAGTACTGCCAATGCTGCGGCACAGCCCAATGGGTTACCACTATAGGTATGACTATGCATGAACGCTTTCATTGTGTGGTAATCATCGTAGAAGGCCTGATAAATTTTTTCAGCCACTACTGTAATGGACATCGGCATATAGCCACCAGTCAATGCTTTGGAGACAGTCATAATATCTGGAGAAACTCCTGCATGATCAAAGGCAAATAACTTGCCTGTACGACCAAATCCTGTGGCAATTTCATCAGCAATCAGTAACACTCCATAACGGTCGCACAGCTCACGTAGTTTACGTAGGTATTCTGGCGGATACATTTTCATACCTGCACACCCTTGAATCAATGGTTCGACGATTACTGCTGCCAAGGTAGCTCCATGTTCTGCAAAGTCTTGTTCCATATGCTCAAAACATTCACAGGAACAAGTTTCGCGAGTTTTACCATAAGCACAACGATAACAGTCTGGTCCTTGTGTGTGAACAGTTTGATCCATCAACATTGGCTTATAAATTTCAGCAAACAAATCCATACTGCCTACCGATAAAGCACCAATGGTTTCACCATGGTAGCTCTCACTGAGGCATAAAAATTTTTGACGCTCTGGGTGACCTGTTTGATAGTGGTATTGGAACGCCATTTTCAAGGCACATTCTACAGCACCAGACCCATTATCACTAAAGTGAAACCTTGTTAACCCTTCTGGCACTACTTCTTTCAATCGTTCAGCCAAAGTGATAGCCGGACGATGACTAAAGTTAGCAAAGATAACATGTTCCAGTGTATCTAATTGGTTTTTAATCGCCTCATTGACATTTGGATGGCAATGACCCAATAAATTACACCACCAAGAACTGATAATATCTATGTATTCTTTTCCATCTACATCATATAAATAGCAACCTTTTGCATGGTCAATCACAATGGGTGGCAATGTTTCATAATCTTTCATTTGAGAACATGGATGCCAAATTAACTCTAAATCCTTTTTTGCCCAATCTTTCATGTGTATACCTATACCTCTCTTATGATTATCTAATTATGCATGGGGATTCACAACATCCTCGTAACAATTTAACATAGTGTCCACATCCATATGCAAGGATGTTTCACCTGGTCTTATTCGATCTAAGACAGGAATTCCCGTCAATCGTTCCATCATCACACAATTATCTTCTTCCATTGGGTTTCCTGTGTATTGATTCACAATGATACCGTTTACAGTAATACCTTTGGATTGCAAATAATGGATTGTCAACACTGTGCTGTTAATCGTACCAAGTGCTGCTGTAGCTACCACAATTGTTGGCAAGCCTAAATCTTTTACTACATCCTCTAGCATATATAGCTCTGTATCTGTTACATATAGAGGACAAATAATTCCCCCACTACCTTCTACAGTTGTATAAGCATGTGATCTAGCGACGTTACAGAAATTTTGGTTCACTATGGTTCTATCGATAACTTTTCCTTCATGACGAGCCGCTAAATGGGGAGATACGGCCTCATCAAATACATAAGATAGTAAACTTTCATCCTCCTGTGAAAGTCCTGCCACTTGTTTTACATAGCCTGCATCGCTTTCAGAAATGCTAGGAGCACCGCTGACAGCTGCTTTATAATATGCCACATCATGGCCAGCTTCATGAAGTTTTTTGAGCCATAAAGCAGTGATATATGTTTTACCTACATCTGTTCCTGTACCTAATATATACAAACCTTTTGGGCTTTGAGTTATTGTCATGATTTTATCCTTTCCTACGTTGTTCATCACCTGTGGTGACTTTCACAAATATCAACATAAGGTGCATACCAACGTGTATATGCACCTTATGTCACATCTGTTATGTATACTATCGTTTTAAAATCGGAAGTAATCGTTTTGCAATCACTGCTGCCAAGATACAGAGGAAAATATCTGGTATCACTGGCAATGCAAAACAGTAGATAAATAATACATCTAGTCCAATTGGTTTTGCTAAGTATAGATCCATGATTTCATATAAGTAGACCATGCCTAAGGCATATACTATAGCTAAATTCACAAATGAAGCGGTTAGCAATGTTTTGAAAGTCACAACTGTTGCTTTTTCTATCATACGACCCGCCATAAAAGCACCAATAGCAAAGCCTAATAGATAGCCAAAGGTAGGTTTGAAGATGTACATAAATCCACCACCTTCAGTAAATACCGGCACCCCTACAAGACCAAGAATGATGTACATCGCCACACTCATACCGCCTAATCGACTTCCCAAGATTAAGCCAGCTAATGTGGTAAAGAGCAATTGCAAGGTAAATGGTAAATTAGGAATAGGAATCTTAATAAATGCCCCTACTGCTACCAAAGCCACAAATAATGCGGTCATCGTAATTTGTCTTGCACTCATCGCTCCTCTTACATTTGTTTCTTCTTTCATGATAGGACCCTCCCTTGAGCCACAACATAAGATGATAAAAAATGTCTTTCAAGTAGTATTAAAACACTATTGCTTTTTATTGTCAACTCCAATATAATTACTAGGAGTTTACAATAAAAAGAAACGACCTATCCTATCATAGATCATGATAGATAGATCGTTTGTATATTATTAGATACATCAAAGATTTATAACTATACTATAATAAATATATCCAAAAGTTAATACTCCCTCCTCGGGGTTGTAAAGCTTTAATGACTGCACGCTATTTATTTGCAATTAACTGTTCCACCACAGGAATTTGAACCGTATCTTCTTGTTTCCACGTCAAAGGCACCACAGATATGTATCCTTCTTTGATATGTCCCACATCGGTTGGTTTATCTTCCTTATGAAATCCTTGGTCGCCTACAATCCAATAGTACTCTCTACCCTTAGCATCTTGGCGCACATCAATGACATTTGTATACTCTTGAAAGCCTTGATGGAATACTTTCACTTGCTCCCAGTTAACAGGGCCTTCTTTTAGGAAATTGACATTTAACAACCCTTCATATTTTCCTTTTTCGTATATAACTCTGATAAAGTCAGTAATAAAAGGCAATATTTCCTCCATACGTTTGACGGTATATTTCTCAAGAGATAAAGCCAAAGATGGAATATTGTACATCAACCCTTCTAATGCGGCACCGACAGTACCTGAATACACCGCATCAGATCCTAAGTTAAATCCATGATTAATACCAGATACAACTAAGTCAGGACGATCATTTTTTAATAAATAAGATAAAGAAAACTTCACGCAGTCTACTGGCGTGCCCTCTACAAAGAGCATTCTTGGGTTGTCGCCCTCTTCACTCATCTCTTTTGCTCGAATAGGCACTTGTACCGTTAACGCACTAGATTTTGCACTTTGCTCCACCTTAGGTGCCACCATTGTTACTCGATGGTGCTTTGCTAATTCCTGTGCTAATCCTTGTATACCTGGGGCCCATAAGCCATCGTCATTTGTTAATAAAATATGCATAGTGTCTCCTATCTAATAATAATAGTACATATACTATTGTATAGTAAATTGACTAAGATTGCTATATTTGTAAGATTCCGAATATATTTATTTTAAAATTATATCGAACATAAAAACGGCTAGTCTATTTTTAGGACCAGCCGTTACTTTGTTCGATATTATTCTATTATATTATTCTTCAATAGCTGATATTTTATCCACACGTTTTGCATGGCGACCGCCTTCAAATTCAGTATGCAACCAAATGTCCACGATTTCTAATGCCAAACCTTGACCAATAACACGTTCACCCATAGTGAGTACATTAGCATTGTTATGCTCACGACTAGCATGAGCAGAGAATGTATCATGACATAATGCCGCACGAACCCCTTTTACTTTATTCGCTGCAATACCGATACCGATACCTGTACCACATGTCAAAATACCACGATCAAATTCACCAGCTGCTACTGCTTCTGCCAATGGTTTTGCCACATCTGGATAATCCATGGAATCTGTAGAGTACGTACCAAAATCTTTGTACTCAATGCCTTGTTTCTCTAGTAAGCCTTTAATCGCTTCTTTTAAATGAAATCCACCATGATCACAACCAACTGCTACTTTCATTTTGTCCTCCTTTATTTAAAACGTCGTTCATCATTTAATTACTTATGTAATTCAATCCCTTTTCGTATATGCCGTACAATCTGTTCCGCTGTTTTAGTATATATGTCTTGAGATTGTCCAAATGGGTCTTCTACGTCCCCAACTTCGCCACCAAATTCAGCAAGGGTCATAATTTTTTTACTATCGAAAGGAAATTGGCGAAGTAATATTTTTTTATGATCTTCTGTCATTGCCAATACATAATCTGCGGCTTTCACAAAATCTACTTTTAATGGGCGAGAGCTGTGTTCGCTAATATCTTCGCCTACTAATTCACGAACTGCATCCACAGCTTCGTCGCTCACCTTAGCTCCAGGAACACAAAATAATCCTGTGGATAAAGTCACTACCTCTATACCAAGCTCACGCCCTACAGCACGGGCAATTCCTTCTCCCATGGGACTACGACAGGTATTCCCTGTACAAACAAATAATAAATTCATAATTACCTCTACTATCCTTTACACAAATTGTACATGACCACCACTGGCCTTCTCTAAGCGATTCATAACGGCCACACCAAGTCCTACCGGAGCACAGCCTTCCACAAGTAATGTATCCACACCCATGTCGTTGAACTGTAATAAACTATCATATAAACGGTTGGCTAATGCCATAGGCTCTGCTTGTTCACCATATACAATGATATCTACTGAAAGTGTAAAATTAGGAAGTACTGCATTTAAATTTTCCAAAGTTTCCTCTGAAAGTAATAACCCAATTCTCAGCGTTTCCTTGCAATCTTCTTGTAATATAGCTTCTTGCTGAACCATCTTATCTATGATGTCTTTCATGTGTTCCGCTACTGTTAATGACTGTCCCACTAGTACTTGTACAGGCATGTCTGGTGCATAATGGCGATATTTCATACCTGGCGCTTTGGGTGCCTCTGTAGGATCATGCAAAGCTGTGTCATATACCACATGGTCCGCCACCATTTCAAGCATCTTTTTTGTGACACCACCTGGACGCAAAATAATCACAGTATCACCTTCTACCTGTACGACTGTAGATTCTACACCTATTTCACAGGGACCTGCATCCACTATCCCATGAATACGTCCTTTCATATCGTGTAAGACTGCTTCTGCCGTAGTCGGACTTGGTCGACCTGAGAGATTGGCACTAGGTGCTGCAATAGGCACACCCGCAATGCGTATCATCTCACGACACACCTCATGGTCTGGGCATCGTAATGCCACCCGTGAAAGTCCACCGGTCGCACGCTCTGGCACTAGCGCAGACTTTTCAAAAGTAATCGTTAATGGACCCGGCCAAAAGGTATCCATTAATCTTTGTTCTAAAGGAGAGATATGTTTCACTAAACGGTGCACCATAGACTGGTCACATACATGTAATATTAAAGGATTATCAGAAGGTCGCCCCTTTGCAGCATAAATACGATCCATCGCATCTGCTGCCAGTCCATTAGCTCCTAAGCCATAGACCGTCTCCGTAGGTATAGCTACTAAATCGCCTACACGAAGCAAAGTGCCCGCTAACTCCACATCATTTGCAGTTAATAACTGTGTCTCAATATGATCTAATGCTTCCATATCGTACCTCCTTTCCTATGCACTATTATATCACTATTTACGTTGTATCTTCCAACGTACTTCACGAATGATACCAGCAATATCTCGTTGATATACTGGTTCTCCATAGCATCCTGTTTCTACGGCTAGCTTTGATACAGCCTCTTCTTGACCTTGTCCAATTTCGATGGCAAGGTATCCACCGTCTTTTACAAGACGCCAACCTTCACGAATGATAGGAACATAAAACTCTAATCCTGTAGTTCCTCCATGAAGGGCAATATGAGGTTCATGTAATACTTCTTGAGATAATGTGTTCATCTCTGCGGTAGTAATATATGGTGGGTTCGACACAAGTACATCGAACAGACCTTCTAAGGCTGTTTGTTGTTCACCAAAAAGAGCCTTACAAGCATCTAACAATGCACTATATTCAGTACCTTTGCCTACTTTCACCTGTTCTAATAGTTGCTTTATATCACTTTTATAGAACCTTGAAACATCCGCTAATTCTAAAGATATACGATTCTCTTCAGCCACTGCCAAAGCTTTATTGGAAATATCTACTCCTATACCAGTGGCATTAGGTAAATAATGTAATAGACTTAATAAAATAGTACCAGGACCAGTGCATAAGTCTAAAATGCGTGGCGATGCATCCACATCATAAAGATCTAGTATATCCTCAATTAATGTTTCCGTATCTGGGCGAGGAATCAACACATGCTCGTTCACATGAAAGTCTAACCCCATAAATTCTTTATGCCCTGTAATAGCTGCTACGCTATATCCTTTCGCTCTCTGTACCACTAGAGGTCGATAAGCATCTAATTCAGCCTTGTCCAATGGACGGTCAAAGTTTACATATAAGTACATACGGTCACATCCCAAACTATGAGAAAGCAGTACTTCCCCATCCAAGCGGCTTGATTCTATGCCTTTGGAGCGAAAATACTGCTCTGTCCATTGGAGCATGCGACTAATAGTCCATAACTCATTATCCATGTTGATTTGCCTCTTGCATTTTAGCGGCTTGTTCTGCTGTGATTAAAGCTTGGATTAATTCATCCATATCCCCATTTAATACAGCATTTAATTTGTATAAAGTTAAGTTAATGCGATGGTCTGTCACACGACCTTGTGGATAGTTGTACGTACGAATACGCTCGGAGCGATCCCCTGTACCCACTTGGCTTTTACGATCTGCTGCCATGGCAGACGTCGCTTCTTGCTCTGCTTTATCTTGTAATTTAGCACGCAATACGCGCATTGCTTTTTCACGGTTTTTGAGCTGAGAACGCTCATCCTGACAAGCTACCACAATACCAGATGGTTTGTGTGTAATACGGACAGCTGACTCCGTTTTATTAATGTGCTGTCCACCTGCACCAGATGCACGGTATGTATCGATTTCCAAATCTTTTTCATTGATTTCGATGTCGATATCTTCTGCTTCTGGTAATACCGCAACAGTTACAGTAGACGTATGGATACGTCCAGAAGATTCTGTATCTGGCACACGTTGCACACGGTGTACGCCACTTTCAAATTTTAACTTAGAATATACACTGTCGCCTTCGATAGAGAACACTACCTCTTTGAAGCCTCCTAATTCAGGCTCGTTCGCATCGATGATGGTACATCTCCAGCCTTGTGTTTCTGCGTACTTTGTAAACATACGGAATAAATCTCCTGCGAACAAAGCTGCTTCATCACCACCGGCACCACCACGAATTTCGACGATAATATTCTTATCATCGTTCGGATCTTTTGGTAATAGTAAAATATGTAATTCTGCTTCTAATTCATCACGGCGAACTTTTAATTCATTCAATTCTTCTTGTGCCATAGCACGGAAGTCTTCATCTAGGCTTTTATCACCTAGTACTTCTAACGCTTCTTCAATGCCGGCTAAGACTTGTTTATATTGACGGAATGTGTTCACTGTATCCGTCAATGACGCATGTTGGCGAGTCAGTTTACGCCAATCTTCTTGGCGAGCAATCACATCTGGGTCAGAAATGCGCTGTTCCAAGTCTAAAAATTTATCTTCAATCACTTGCAGTTTATCTACTAACACGGTGACTCCTTTCTAATCTTCTTCGTAAGCATCTTCTTCACTAGGTCGCACAGATTGTAAGGCACGAATGGCCACTTCAATTTGGTCATCCTCTGGCTCTCTCGTAGTCATATATTGTAGGGCCAAACCAGGAGCAATGATGGCTTTCATGAGTGGATGCTGTGTCCGTCCAGCTAGGCGAATCAATTCATAGGAAATTCCAGCCACCACTGGCATCAAGGCTAATCTAGATACTATACGTTCCACTAAATTAGGCCAACCTAGAAATGCGAATACAAATATACTCACTACCATGACCAATAATAAGAAATTAGTACCGCACCGTGCATGTAATCTAGAATGATTTCGCACATTTTCCACGGTTAATTCCATATCATTTTCATAGGTGTGTATCGTTTTATGCTCTGCCCCATGATACTGAAAGACACGCTTAATATCTGGAGTGAGCCCAATAGCAAAAATATATAATAAAAAAAGGATTAAACGAATAATTCCTTCATATAAATTCAATATCATATGATCTGTGCCTGCACCTGGCATAAATTTTGCCAACCATGTCGGTAAGGCGATAAATAATGCTGCTGCAATGAGTACAGATACAGCCATAGTGATGGCAATTTCTTTGTTGGATACCTCTTCCTCTTCTTCTCCAGAGGCCTGTGCCGAAAAGGATAAGGCTTTCATACCAATCACTAAGGATTCAAACAAAGCTACTACTCCACGCAGAAATGGCAACTTTAATACGGGATACTTGTCTTGGATAGATTTCGTAGGTTCTTCTTTAACCGTGATGGTTCCATCTGGTTTTCGACAAGCTGTGGCCATAATCTTAGGACCACGCATCATAACCCCTTCAATGACGGCTTGTCCACCTACATATTTTTTTACTCGTTCCTGAGTCATAGGGTCTCCTGTAAAACAAATATAGGCAGAGCCTTAGCTCTGCCAATTAATTTGTATAGGTTATTTACGTAATTATTTTCCGTAACGTTTGTTAAATTGTTCGATACGACCACGAGCTTTAGCCGCACGTTGTTGGCCTGTGAAGAATGGATGGCAGTTGGAGCAAACGTCCACGCGAAGATCACCTTTAACAGAACCAGTTTTGAATGTGTTTCCACAACCGCAAGTTACAGTTGCTTCCGCATAATTAGGATGAATTCCTTCTTTCATGTATATACACCTCTTTTCAACGTCTAAACTTTTCCTATAGATTATATCACGAATGCTATACTCTATGCAATACTAGGGACTATGACTTATTCAGATTTTTCTGCTTCTAATTTTTTAGCCTCTGCTCGTTCTTGTTTTGCTTCTTCTAAAGCTTCTTCTAAATCTACAGAGTTTAAGATTTCTTTTAGTTCTAAAATCTCTTCTAATGTCAAGGTTACACCTTTTGTCATTTGTGAGTAATCTTCATCCCAAGCGCGGATATCGAATTTAGGATTGTAACGTCCCCAGCTTGTGCATGTTAATTGCTTTTTCATGCCATCTTTATTTTCTGAAAGTGTACCTAGTACTTTATAAATTGAATAATTAACCACAGCCATGATTAGCCCTCCTCTGCTTCTGTATTCGTTTCTGTTGGCACTGGTACAACCACACTAGCTAGTGTGGCTAATGCATTGCCCCAGTTTGTTTCAGCTTGCGCTTTTTCTGTTTCATATTGTTCTAATGAAGTGGTAAAGCTTGTCGTAAATGTAGCCAACGCCTCTTCTTTCACCACTTGACGACGACAACTACCCATTAATTGTAATAATGCAGGTGTGGTAGTTACCATGGACGCTAATGTACGTACTACTTGTTTTCCTTCTTCACTATTGAAATACGTATACCATAAGAATGGTGCACTTGGATGGTTAAAATACCAACGATATTCTACTGTATCATCTTGTAAAACAGATTGTTCCATCGCAGTTTGTACGGCTTCATCCTCTGGGGATGCCCCTAAAGGAATACCACCCTTTTGTTCCAATGTAACAGACACATCGATGCCTTTCATAGATACTTGTAAATAATATCCCTCCAAAGCTTCAAACATGCGTTGCATGTATGTTGGAATACGATAGTCTCCATGTATATATCCATCTTCACCCATGGTTGGATGTTTTGGATTCATACTTACTTGTACACCATATAGTGAAAGTCCATAGTGAGCCAAACTAAATGTTTCCATAGACGCCAAAACTTCGTGAGGCAATGGAATGAAGTTGGTTTGCTTATACCCATCTTCAACGATTTCACAAATGGACAAACCTACTTTTTTCACAGGTCCTAAGCCATAGCGGAATTCATAGGTTTGCAATGGGGCCCATTCTCGAACGACTTCTAAATGATTTTGAAGAATCATGAACTGTAAGGCTACTCGATTCATATTCAATTGATCTTGTACGGCAGACACTGGAATGAAGTAACGTACAGTGCCTTTTTCGCTTACATTATTCACACGAGCCGCCATTTCTTCCATCGTCGTTACTGGTGCTGTGAACATGCCGGATGTAGCTGCTACAATGTGGTCAAAGATGACATCTTCTGGCCATTCATTGATTACTGGTGCTAATGGATATAGACTACGGAATAGGTCATAGCAGCTTTCAGAGGCTGTATAAAACAGCAAACGATCTGTGGGAAGGGTTTGCATTATTTCTTCTGCAATGGCTGCATATTCCTCAAAATAGGCAAAAAGAATTATACCTTCTGTATTCTTGTGGAAGTCGATAACTTCTTTGAACGGTACAGTCCATTGACGACCTGCGGACACACCTTCATAATAGCCAGTAGCACTGATGAAATCCATTAATTCTACGCTAAAGGAAACACCGTAAATTTCCTTAAACCCTGCTTCATCATATGGCAAGGGTCCAAACATATCTACTGTGGATGTTTGTGCAAGCTCAAATAATTCTTTCGGCGTAATCCCCCACTCACGGACTTCACCGCTTTGGGTGATGATTTGATCTAATACACGGAATCTTGCTATTTCCTGTACGATAGCAGGACCTATAACACCTACTTTTGTAAAAGTTTCTATGAGATGTCTCATTTGTTCTGTCATACTATACCTTCCCTGCCGATTGGCATACATCATATAAAGGACATTCGTCACATAATGGTTTTCGTGCTTTACAAATTTTTCGACCGTGCCAGATCATCCAATGATGTGCGGCACTCCAGTGTTCCATAGGAATTGCTTTTTTCAGTTTCTTTTCTACTTCATCTGGTGTTTTACCCTTAGCAATACCTAAGCGATTGGATACACGAAACACATGCGTGTCGACCGCAATGGCTGGTGTATCAAATAGTATGGATACTAATACATTGGCTGTTTTACGACCAACCCCTGGCAATGTGACTAAGGTATCAAAATCTCGGGGCACTTCACTATTGTGTTGTTCCACTAAAATTTTGCATGTTTCATGAATATGTTTAGCTTTAGAACGATATAACCCGCAATCTTTAATGAGCGCCTCTAATCCAGGTATACCTAATTCATACATGTCTTTAGGATCGCTATATTTCGGAAAGAGTCGTTTTGTTACAATGTTGACTCGTTCGTCAGTACATTGTGCAGATAATGCAACTGCTACTAGTAATTCAAAAGGCGTAGTAAATTCTAGTGCAGGTTTTGCATCATGGTAGACTTCTCCCAATATTCGTATTTGCTCTGCCTTGATGGCTTTTGTGATTCGCATCGGAGCCTTCTCCTCTAAGATGAAAAAACTATATAAATTGTGTTATAATATAAATCTACAATGAATATCATCGGTTAGATACTTTTATCTAACCAAGTATATAAAGTATCATACCATAAAGAAAGTCTACTAACAAATAAGGAGATTATCTATGACAGAACAAGAAAAAAAGAAATGACCATGGAAGAAGCATTAACACGCATTAATGCATTGGCAGCGAAAAAAAATCTGGTCAAAGCTTAACAGAAGAAGAGTTAGCAGAAAAAAAGATTTATATGAAGTGTATTTAGGTTTTATCCGTGCCCAAGTGGTACAACATTTGGAATCTATTGAGTTTGTAGATGCTGAACCTGAAGCAGATACTGTGGAAGTGGATGTAGATTTAGACACAAAACACTTACGGAAGAAGCATTAATATGTCTCAATACACAGAAAAGGATTTGCGCATTTTAGAAGAACCCTTTGTGGAAATCAGAAAAAAGGTAAAAATTCTACTTCGTATGGGCTGTTTATTATCTGAAAATGGAGCCAATGCGAACCAAATTGTTCGAGATATGCATCGCGCAGCCGCATATATGGGAATTCCAGCAGATCATCTTCATATCCATATTGCCTACTCTAATATTTTGATTAATATTCATAGTCCAGAAGATTGCTTTACATCCTTTAGAAATGTCCAATATTTAGGTGCTAATATGGATATTATTTCCTCCATTAGTGTCTTAACTTGGACTGCATTACGTAATGAGTATACTCTTGATGAATTTTCCCAAAAACTCGAAGAGATTGCTAAAAAAGATCCTCCCCATTCGGACGCCACATCTGCCATCTTTGCAGGATTTGCCTGTGGTGCTTTTCCTATCTTATTTGGGGGTACTATTATCTCTGCATGGATTACAACATTCTGCGCTCTCCTTGGATTTATTATACAATTGATATTAAAACGTTTTCAAATTAATGGCTATATCAGTATCGCCTGTGCTGCTGCGGTATCTTCTGGATTAGCCTTTCTATCCGGATGTATTTTTGACTCTGCCGATGTGATCTATGCTATGATTGCTTGCACATTGTTTATGGTTCCTGGCATTCCTCTCATTAATACAGTCGATGATTTGCTAAACAACTACATTTTGGCAGGAATATCTCGAGCTGTACATACGTTACTCATTGTGGGCAGTATGACTGTAGGGATTAGCATGGCTCAATACTTCAATCATTCTTATGATTTCACCCATTTAAGTATTGTTCCAGACAGCATTTCCATTGTTTTACTAGGTGCTGCCGTTGTGGGTGCTGCGGGCTATGCTGTCATGTTTTATACTCCAAAGCGTCTACTCCCACTCATAGGTATTGGTGGCCTCATTGCTATTTTAGTAAAAAATACGCTCATATTATACTTAGGATTTTCTGTGTTTGGCGCTACTTTTATCGCTGCTGCTATGGTTAGTTTATTTTCTCTGAAAGCAGCTCGTTATTCCCATACATCCTCTAAAGTATTAGCGATTCCATCAGTGATTCCCCTTGTACCTGGCGTATTTATCTATCGATTTTTA
>NZ_AFUJ01000064.1:0-8288 GCF_000221605.1 Veillonella sp. oral taxon 780 str. F0422
ATAAGGAATTAGAAGGTATGGGAACTACTGCTGTTGTGGCTTATGTGCAAAATAATATTTTATATTGGGCTCACGTAGGAGATAGCCGTTTATATATATATGGCGAAAAAGGTTTACAACGCATGACAAAAGATCATTCTATGGTACAACAGTTAGTAGAAGCTGGAACGATTACAGAAGAAGAAGTTCTTCATCATCCTAATCGGAATATGTTAACCCGTGCGATTGGCGTCTATGAATCGGTAGAAGTCGATACAGGGATGATAGAATTACTTCAAAATGACCGAATCTTACTTTGTAGTGATGGTTTATCTGGTTATATTGAAGAATCCAAGATTGAACAAGTTCTCTCTGAAGAACAAAATGAAAATAGAGCGTTAGAAGATTTAGTGCACCTTGTGTATGATGCGGGAGCACGAGATAATGTGACAATCGTACTAGGACGTATATAAAGAGGTGACTTATGGATAGACTTACATTAGTAGGATTGGTCTTTGACCATCGCTATGAAGTACAGCAAAAGATAGGTGTTGGCGGCATGGCCGACGTATATCTTGGAAAAGATACATTATTAGGAAGACCAGTAGCTATTAAAATTCTGCATCAAAATTTTGGTAGTGATCAAGATTTTGTGGCTCGGTTTAAGCGAGAAGCGCAAGCTGCTGGTAAATTAAATCATCCCAATGTTGTTAGTATGTATGATGTAGGCTTTGATCAAGGCTTTCATTACATCATAATGGAATATGTATCAGGATGTACATTAAAAGAATATATTCAACATCATGGTAATCAAGTATCTGTGCAAGAGGCTGTAAAAATAGTAGTAGCTATTGCAGAGGGCTTGGAGCATGCACACATGATGGGCATAGTACATTGTGATGTAAAACCGCATAATATTTTAATTACAGATTCTGGTCGTATCAAAGTAACTGACTTTGGCATTGCTCGTGCAATTAATACAGCAGCTACGATGATGTATACAAATTCAGTAATGGGATCAGCTCATTATATTTCTCCAGAACAAGCTAGTGGAAAAAGTATTAATGTGAGTACAGATATTTATTCATTAGGGGTTGTGCTTTATGAATTATTAACGGGAGAAGTTCCTTTTAGAGGAGAGACACCAGTTAGTGTAGCCTTACAACATGTACGTGATCGAGTATTGGCACCACGTATTAAGAATCCACAGATTCCAGCACAGTTAGAGCAAGTTGTTTTGACAGCATTAGAAAAAGAACCTGGTAAGAGATTTGGTTCTATTTCTGAGATGATTCAAGCTTTACGGATGTCTTTAGGTTATCGTGGTAGTACTTCGACACGACCATTACAGCATGACTTTGCTACACAAGTATTACCTCCTATGGAGACAGACACTATGGAAGATGAGGCTGATTCACAAGAAGGAATATTGGCAAAACTTGGAAACTTACCACAAAAATATGTCATTGGTGGTGCTGTTTTTGCCTTTTTGCTTGCCTTTTTATGGGCCTTCTTGAGTTTTGGTAACTTTTGGAGTAATTCCACAGTAGATGTGCCAAACGTGGTGGGCAAACAATTAAGTGTGGCTACACGATTGTTGGAAGAACGACATCTTCGAGTCTCTAGTTCAGAGGTAACTAACTCTGATGTACCTGCAGGGCAGGTTATTTCACAGAGTCCTGAGCCAGGTGAAACAGTAAAAGAACAACGGATGGTTCATTTGGTGGTTAGTAAAGGTGCTGGTGATATAACAATACCAGATCTACAAGGGATGAGTTTTGATCAGGCAAGAGAAAAGTTGAAAGCCTTAGGCCTATCAATTGGTAAGATATCCTATGTAAGTGACACTAGTAAAGATGATGGAGTTATTATTAGTCAAGGCTTACAGCCAGGTGGTAAAGCCTCTAAAAATGCAACCGTAGATATTACGATTAATGAAACAAAATCTACCATGGTAGAGATACCTAATGTAGTGGGTATGACAATTAAAGAAGCTAAAGAAGCATTGGGAAATTTAGGATTAAGCATTAGTAAAATAGCAGGCTCTAATGAGGATTCTGCAATTGTAACTGAAGTGAGCCCAGCACCAGGATCTTCCGTAAAACGTGATGAAAGTATTTCTCTAGTAGGGCAAGCAAAAGATGCCAAAAAAGATACTACTAATAGTAAACAAAATGGTACTACAAAAGGTGTAGTAGATATAACCGTACCAAATGGACGTGCCTCCCAGCATATCAAGCTAGTGGTTATTGATGACGATGGCGGTCGTGTTGTCTATGATGGTACAAATGCGCCTGGAGATCGTATTGTGAAAAGTGTATCAGGATCTGGAAATGTACGCGTACAGGTGTACTTAAACAATGCATTAGTGCAAGAACAATCCTTATAGGAGAGACTATGGAACAAGGTGTTGTAATTAAAAATATGAATGGCTACTTTTATGTGCAGACTCCAAATGGAGATGTGCATGAATGTAAAGTGCGTGGTCGATTAAAAAAGAACGATATTCCCTTTTAGTAGGTGATTCAGTGACAATTACAGAAGATTCTTGGATTGATACGATTGAACCACGAAGAAATTCTTTGCGTAGACCAGCCATTGCCAATATTGACCAAGTCATTGTAGTGGTAGCAGCTAGAGAGCCAGATATTCATCCTCTATTATTGGATCGTTTATTAGTGATGATTCATCATAGTCATATTCCTCCAGTACTAGTGATTAATAAATATGATTTGCATACAGAAGATACGATGAAACTGAAATCTATCTATGAAAATATTGGTTACACTGTACTCTGTACGTCCACGTATACTGGTGAAGGGATTGAAGAGTTACGCCATGTATTACATGGTAAAATCAGTGCCTTTGCCGGCCCTTCTGGAGTAGGTAAAAGTAGTTTGCTAAATGCAGTAGATCCGAATTTTGCTTTTCAAACAGGAGCTGTTAGCGATAAGATTAAACGTGGTCGCCATACGACGCGCCATGCCTCTTTATACAGCTTAGATGAAAGTTCCTTTATCATGGATACACCAGGATTTTCAGCTCTAGAGCATACAGGGATGACTGTAGAAGAGTTAGTGCATACATTCCCCGAGTTTGATGACCATGATAGGGGATGCAATTTTAGTCCTTGTTCCCATAGTCATGAACCTATTTGTTCTGTGAAAGATGCCTTAGCTAATGGGCAGATTAATGAGCAACGATACCAATCCTATTTGACGATTAAATCAGAACTTGAAGATCAAAGGAGACGATAAGATGATTCAAATTGCCCCATCTATGTTATCGGCAGATTTTTCTAATTTGCGAGAAGATATTCGTACTATCGAAGAAGGTGGTGCTGACTTATTACATATTGATGTGATGGATGGACATTTTGTGCCAAATCTAACATTTGGTGCTCCTGTGGTAAAAGCATTACGTCCACATACAAAGTTGCCTTTTGATGTACATTTAATGGTAGAAAATCCAGGCGATTATGTAGAAGAATATGCCAAGATAGGGGTGGAGTATTTCACTTTTCATTGGGAAGCTGTGCCACATGCGCATCGTTTGATTCAAGCCATCAAAGCAACTGGTATGAAAGCAGGAGTTTCTTTAAATCCATCTACGCCAGTATCCTTACTGGAAGATGTTGCAGAAGATTTGGATTTAATTCTAATTATGAGTGTAAATCCAGGCTTTGGAGGTCAATCGTTTATTCATAATGCAGTAAAAAAAGTAAAACAAGCTCGAGAATTATTGGATTCTGTAGGTAATATAAAAGCTGTTGTAGAAGTAGATGGTGGTATTAACTTAGAAACTGCCCCATTAGTGCGTGAAGCAGGGGCTACCCTATTAGTAGCTGGTTCTGCTGTATTTGGTGCAGCAGATCGTGCAGATATGATTGCCAAATTACGAGGCTAATATGATTCGAGTAGGCACAGATATTATAGAAATTCATCGCATGGAACAAGCGATTGAACGGGACAGCTTTTTACAACGAGTATTTACAGAATACGAACGAAACTACGCGTGGGGACGTAACAAACAGGCAGCTGCATCCTTTGCGGGCATCTTTGCGGCGAAAGAAGCTTGTGTAAAAGCTTTAGGAACAGGATTTCGTCATGGCTCTTGGCAGAATATTGAAATTACTCATGATGCATGGGGAGCCCCTGTTCTTACTTGTACAGGCTATTTTGGACAACAAATGAAAGCCTTAGGATACGAAACGTTGCAAGTTTCTATTAGCCATTGTCATGAATATGCTACGAGTACTGTCATTGTATATTAGAGGATAGACCTATGCGACTTTTAACACCAAAGCAAGTTAACATAGTAGATCAATATATTGAAAGTTTAGGACTTCCAGTATCTCATTTAATGGAACAAGCGGGACGATCTGTTTTTGAGGTAGTACATAGATACATACAAGAAATAAAGGGGCCAAAGGGAGTTTTGTTTCTTTGTGGCATTGGCAACAACGGTGGTGATGCCTTAGTGGCAGCACGCTTGCTAACAGAAGTTCCTGAAGTGACGCTCTATGTTGTTGTATGTGGGAATCCAGAAGAAGGGTCTCCTTTGTTTCAACAACAATGGAAGGTGGTACATACTCTAGAAGATACGATTACGATTGTGACTGATGAGATGATGCAGTCTAATGGAAATCTAATACCCTCCCATATTTTACAGGATGTAAGTATTGTGGTAGATGGTGTGTTTGGCACAGGATTTCATGGTGAACTACCTAAACGAATAGGAGCTATATTTGAACAATGTAAAGAATGGCGTTCTTATAGTGATACTAGAACATGTATTGCCATCGATATTCCTAGTGGGGTTAATGGGTTGACAGGTAGTGCAGATATATCTTCATTTAAAGCAGATGAAACGATTACATTATTAGCCCCTAAAGTGGGAATGCTTTTCTATCCGGGAAGACAATGTGTAGGACATATGAGTATAGGCAGTATCGGATATCCTTTTCCACATCGCGCCTTAGGGGAGTCTGATCAGAATTGGCAGGAAATCTATTGGAATAACGCAGAGTCCTTGCATATAGATTCCCGCTCTCCCGTTGCTCATAAAGGGACCAATGGTCATGTCTATATTGTGGGTGGTTCTCCGGGGATTTATGGGGCACCCATATTAAGTGCTGAAGGAGCTTTACGCAGTGGAGCTGGAAAAGTCACTATACTGTCTGGTACAAATGAGTTAGATGCGTTGCGTTCCTTGAGTTGCCCTGAAATGATGATTCGTGATAGTAGCGATATAGAACAACTAGATGGGAATAGCACAGTAGTCATTGGCCCTGGTGGTGGCAGAAGCAATAGTGAGAAGAAACATTTACTTCAATGGATACAATCTGTTACAGGTAGCCATATGGTGATTGATGCAGATGGGCTTATAGCTATTGCTAGTGATCTATTGCTATTGAAGTATCGCGCCTATGAATTAGGAAAAGATGATTATATTATTGTACTGACACCGCATTTAGGTGAATTTTCTGTTCTTACAGGAAAAAGTATAGAAGAGCTTAGCAAAGATCCTATTAGATATGCTAGTGCATTTGCGAAAGAATACGGTGCATATGTTGTTTTAAAAGGACAACCTACTATAATGTCTACGCCTAATGGTAAGGTGTTTGTAACAACGAATGGCAACCCATATATGGGGACTGGTGGCATGGGTGATGTATTAGCTGGTGTGATTGGTTCTCTGTTGAATCAAGAGCAAGATCCTATGAATGCTATAAATATTGCTATCTATGCCCATAGTCGAGCGGGAGATATAGCACTCGATGATTGTGGTCCAGGATTTACTCCTACAGAAGTGGCACAGCGGATTGGTCGAGTATTACCCTCTATGGATGGATATGTGCGAATGATACCTCTGTGATAATACGTAGAAATTAGAAAGTACTTCAAAATGAAAAAAGCAATATATAAATATCTACTCTTGTTAGGTGTGTTGATAGTATCACTACTTAGTCTATTGGGCTGTGGAAAAGAACTTTCACAGGCGAATGCAAATGTTGCAAAGACAGAGGTCAGTCAATCTACGCAAGCACCAACTGGTACTATGAAGGTCCATGTACTGGATATCGGACAAGGAGATGCAATTTTACTCCAAATTGGGGATAGATTTTCCATGATTGATACAGGTGATATTGAACATAGACCACAGGTGGTAGCCTTACTAAAAAAATATGGTGTGAAAGAATTAGAAAATGTCATTTTGACACATCCTCATGCGGACCATATTGGTGGTTTCTATGCCATAGCCAAAGCAATCCCGATTAAACATGTCTATGATAATGGCATCGATATCGATAGTGGTACCTATAGAACCTATTTAAAAATGATAGAGACAAAACAGATTCATCGTGAAACACTTCATAAAGGTGATCTTTTAGACTTAGGAAATGGAGCGTATTTTGAGGTCTATGCCCCTTGGAAAGGGGAAGTGATGGCTGACAAAAAGGTGAAGTTCATCAAAATAATAACTCCATTGTAGGTAAGCTGACATTTGGTAAGTTTTCTATGCTTATGACTGGTGACGCGGAAAAAGAAGAAGAAGCACGTCTTATTAAAGAGCAAAATACAAAAATGTCTAGTAAAGTCTTAAAAGTGGGACACCATGGTAGTAATGGTTCTAGTCAAAAAGATTTTATTCGTTCTGTTCGACCAGAAGCAGCTGTTATTTCTGCAGGTTTACATAATTCTTATGGACATCCTGGTGAGAAAGCTATGGCACGTTTATTGGAGGAACATGTAGATATCTATCGTACAGATACAATGGGGACTGTTACCATTCGGACAAATGGTACAGACTATGATATCCAACGAGAACGATAATAGAGTGTATTATATAAGGGTCTAAATTAGGGGAGGTATAGAAATGAAAAACATTTTAATTGTAACAGGTCATACCCACGAAGAAAATTCTGTGGCAAACAAAGAGATTCTCGCGTTGCTTAAAGAAAAATATCCTAAGGCTGAGTTTGATCGTTTGGAAGTGCTCTACGGAGATTACAAGATCAATGTAGAAGCAGAACGTGAAAAGCTCTTATGGGCGGATACGATCGTGATTCAGTCTCCTCTATTTTGGTATTCTTTAACATCGCTGATTATGAGATGGTTTGAAGAAGTGTTTACCTATGGTTGGGCCTATGGAGCAGACACCTATGCAGTAGCTGGTAAGGATATGGTTGTTGGCCTTACCGCTGCTTGTGGTAATGATGAATATGCGTTGCATGGTGATAAAGGCATTACTATTGATGAAATCTTTAAAACCTGTGAAGCTACTTGTAAGTTCTGTAAAATGAATTTTAAAGGTGGTGTTTTCACTGGCAATATGCTGTATACAGGTGAAGATGTACAGCTACAAGTGATTCATAGACAAGCAAAAGAACACTGTGATCAATTAGTTCAGTATATAGACGCTTAAGTGCGCCATAGGATACATACTATTGCGATATACTAGATACGGTGTATAATTTATATTACTAAGACAGTCATTAATACAGGAATGAGGAATATGAATATAATTGTAACAGGCGGTGCCGGTTTCATTGGATCACATCTAGTAGATAGGTTGGTTCAAGAGGGACATCGTGTACTTGTCATTGACAATTTAAGCAGTGGATTGCGGACATTTGTGAATGAACAAGCTGAATTTTTAGAATTGGATATACGAGATGAAAGAATATATGACGTGTTTGAAGACTTTCAACCGGACTATGTATTTCATGAGGCAGCGCAAACAGTAGTAGCAGAATCCATGGTACATCCAACGGAAGATTGTGATATCAATCTAATGGGACTATTGAACTTATTACAAGCCTCAGTTAAAGTGGGGGTAAAAAAATTCCTTATGCCATCCTCTGCTGCAGTATATGGTGATTTAGAGGTATTACCTCTTACGGAAGAATTGGCAGGAGTGCCTCGTTCTTGCTATGGATTGACAAAATTAACTACGGAAGGGTACTTACGCATTTTCCAAGAATCTTTTGGATTACCCTATATTTGCTATCGCTATTCTAATGTATATGGACCACGTCAAGGCAATGGCGGTGAAGGTGGAGTTGTTAGTATTTTCTGCGAACATGTGGCGAATGGTGAATCTATCAAAATTTTTGGCGATGGAGAACAAACACGTGACTTTGTCTATGTAGATGACGTAGTAGAAGCAAATATATTGGGATTGAATAATGATGTAACGGGGGTTATCAATGTGAGTACAGAAACTGGAATTTCTGTGAATGAATTAATCGACACATTAGAGCACATTGCTGGCACTACGGTGACACGTTATTATGAAGAACCGCG
>NZ_AFUJ01000063.1:0-2352 GCF_000221605.1 Veillonella sp. oral taxon 780 str. F0422
ATGATCGCTGCTCCTAATACCAATACGACACATCCAACATGGAATGGTAAACTATATGGTTCAATATATGGTGCTGCCATTGGATCATGTTGAATCATGCTAGCAGAGACCCATCCTAGGATACCACCACCTGCGTATAGAATAACAGGGAATTTATCAATCAGTTTTACAAAGATAGTACTGCCCCAAACAATAATTGGCACTGTTACTAACATACCAGCTACTACTAGCCCAAAATGACCTTCTGCTGCTGCCACAACGCCTAGCACATTATCGATGCCCATCACACCATCAGCAATGATAATCGTAGCAATAGCGCCCCAGATATTATCTTTTGCCTCAATATTGTGTTCATTATCGCCATCTTTCAATAAGGAATAGCCAATCCAAAGCAACATAATCCCACCAACAATGCGTAATGCAGGAATATTATCTAAAGCTTCAATAAACAAAATGGCCATCACTAGACGCAAAACAATTGCCCCTGCTGTGCCCCAGAAAATAGCACGTTTACGCAAATGTTCCGGCAAGTTTTTAGCTGCCATACCAATAACGATAGCATTATCGCCAGCCAATAATATATCAATAATAATAATTTGTAAAATTGCTAATAACCCTTGTGTTGATGTAATATCCACCATATCCTCCTATATTTACTACTTAGAATACATTTTATTATAGCATAGGGAACCCATAAAACAAAGGATAGCCAATTCTCTGAATCAGCTATCCTCTATATTAGTAACAACTAAATTACTCTAGTTCCTACCTCTTTATTTTTGTGTAATAACACGTTTGCAATTAGATGTTCTTTCTGTTTTACAACAAATCAATGACTTCTCTAATCTAAAATATATACTTTTACTGTTCGACGACCAAATTGGATGGCCTCATTATAGCTATCCATAGCCAAATCAATGCGATGACCTATAATAGCACCACCTGTATCATCCGCTACAGCATAACCATATCCTTCCACATACACTTCTGTTCCTAATGGAATTACATTAGGATCTACCGAAACATACCCACGGCGAAGTGCGTTGCCTCTAGCTGTATGTGTACCAGATTCATAACTTGAATAGGCACTAGCTTCCATTTCTAATGTTTTTTTATAGCTTGTTGGTTTGCCTCGTTTGATAGATAATTTTGACCATGTAGCACTATCAACAGTTCCTGTCACTGGTAATCCATAATGACGCTGGAAACGAATCAAAGCTTCTTTAGTTCCATTCCCAAAGACACCATCAACAGCTCCAGGAGAAAATCCACTATCTACTAATTTAAGTTGTACTTCTTCTATGTTGCGACCACGATCACCAAATCGTGATACTTCTACACTACGGGTATTTCGAGATGCTTGTTGCCCCTCGAATTGTTTTTGATTCTCTAGTAAAGCACGCATTGTTTCTTTACCTACTCTACCATCTGGAGTTAACCCGTGTTCTTTCTGAAAGACGAGTACTGCGTATTCTGTATTATTCCCAAACACTCCATCTGCTGTATCAAGCAAATAGCCTTGGGCTACTAACAACGCTTGTAACTCTTCTACCTCTTTACCGCGATCACCACGTCCAGATGTTGCCAAGGCTGTCACCATGGTACATACCATCAGGAGAATCGCTAGGAGAGTTATTTTTTTCACGATGTTCACCTCATATCTAAATGCTTATACATTTTACCATTTTTTGGGAGATACGTCAAAAAATAGGACTTTTTTAACACTTTAACACCACTTAGTACCTATTTTTATCACATTTTTCCCACATATAGTATAAATCACTCCCCATAGGAAATACCACCTACTATATATGTACACTAAAAATGTTAGTTTTCCTCAATTTCTATAGTAAATATGCATAAAAATGGAGTTTCTATACTAAATTGGTATAATAGATCATTTCAATATGATGTGATACAAAAGTTTTACATATTAAAATAATCATAATAAATAATATTTTAAAATTGAAGAAGTTAGAATTATATCTTGAAAAATAATTATAACAAAAAAGCTCACTAAAATGACTAATCATCATTCAAATGAGCTTTTCACAATACATCTTTAAAATGAGATTATTTAAAATGCCGTAATGGTTGCAAGCAATCCAAAGATAATTCCCGGCAAGTTTGCTACTGCCAAAGGATAGTCCTTTTTTCTTTTAAAAGTCCGTAACTTGCCCATATGATACAGTTAATCGTCGCTGCCAAGGGCTGCAGAAAAAATGTTTTATTCCCATCCAAGTTTCCCATGATTTGCGGAACATAAGACACATACATCATTACTGAAAGGAATGTTCCAAGCCATCCTAACATTTTTAAATTTTTTTCACTCATTTTATTCTCTTCCCTTTT
>NZ_AFUJ01000062.1:0-1440 GCF_000221605.1 Veillonella sp. oral taxon 780 str. F0422
GTGGTTCACGATCTTCCAATTCACAATGGTGAAGAAGGTATCAATATAGTTTTGACGGTTAGATGAGGAATACATGTAATCCCACATATTGATACCTAAAATGGCAGTTTGCATATCCATAATTGGATTGTTTTGTTCTTTTGTGGAAGTAATAGAAAGGGTATTGTCTGGGTTGATGACAAGCCAAGTCCAACCATTACCAACATGGGCGTGAGCCTCCTTCGTAAACTGCTGTTGGAATGTTTCCAAGGACCCAAAAGAGCGGTTGATAGCATCTTTGATTGGTCCGTTGATGGTACTTGTATTAGGGCTTGTCAACGTGTGCAAAAATAAGGTTAGATTCTTATAGGCTCCACCATAACACTGAATGTCTTGTCGAATTTCTTGTGGTACATGGCTTAGGCCTCCTAACAGACAGTCAATATGACCAAAGCGAAGGTCAGGACACTCTTCAACTAGTTCATTAAGTGAAGATATGGCATGGCTGTACACCTGGGTATACAAAAATGTGAGTGTTTCTCTGCTGATAATCGGTTCTAAGGCATGGTCAGGATAAGGCAGTGCTTCTAATTCAAAATACTTCATGGTCACCTCCACGGTAAAAACGATAATGATAGATATTATCATAGTTACTCTTATGGTACTTGATGGATTGATAAAAGTCAAGACATATACTTTGATGGATAGAATATAATAGACTAAATGAATATACAATTGCTCATTGAATAAAAGAGGTACAATCTGTATAATAGGGATATAGAATGAAATACTGAAAGGAGCTTTTATATGAAAAAACAAAGTAAACGTTGGATAGCAGGAGCTGCCATATTAGGTGTTATTGCATTGGGGCAAACTGCGTATGCAGCACAAGACCCATTGATGTTGCCAGCACAAGAAGGGGTAGCTGTGATAGCTGATATGCAATCTGGTGTTTCTGTACAAAGTCCAAATTGGGAAGTAAAACAAGTAGTCAATACATTTGCAAACTATGGACAAGCACATAGTAAACAATTATTTGAATTACAAACAAACCAAGTTGTTTCTGCTGGCCAGTTGGATGTAAAGAATGCTCTTTATTATATGAATGTACGTAAAAACTTTTATATCGATAGCCATCGCTGGAAACAAGATAGCTATGGCACAACAGTATTGAATAGCCTATATATGGATTATCAAAACTATTTAAATGGACATCGCTTTGTAGCTGGTGATCAAGTGGAAACTTATAAAGCTGAGTTTTTAGGCATATTAGCACGTCACGCTGAAAAAGTACAAAATGATGAATTGCGTACATATATGAATGAGATGGTTATTTTCGGCTTAGAACAAGCTATGAAAGACCATAATCCAACTGTAAAAGGATATAAAGCTAAATAAGATATAGCCTACTCTTGATGAGTAGGCTATCTTTTTGACAAATTATATAAGTTATGATTTAAT
>NZ_AFUJ01000061.1:0-662 GCF_000221605.1 Veillonella sp. oral taxon 780 str. F0422
TTCCGTGTTGATTACGGGGAACGTCGTGCTGGGGATCCAGGTACATTAATTGCATCTTCTAAAAAAATTCATGCTAAACTTGGTTGGACACCTGTACATAGTACAGTACAAGAAGTGATTCGTGATGCTTGGAATTGGCATCAACTACATCCAAAAGGATATTAATCGTATATAGGAGGGTATGATGAACGTATCATCTACGCAAGACCTCTACAACCAAATAAAAAGATATATACGTACACACGGTCGTCTCGTTTTCGGGGCGACCGTTTTATTGTGCCTCATTTTCTATCTAGGTTGGAGAGAGTCCACATGGTCGGAGGTTGAACAATTAGAAAGTCCTATACAGTCACATCGTGAAAGTGATGCATTAGGAAAAAATAAAAAAGGCAAATTTGAAGATTCTTCAGAAACACTTACTCATACATCTGAAAAAGGTGAGAAAAAATATAGGGGGAAGAAACATGAAAAAAAGAGAGAATCCCTAGAAGGAGAGACAGATAAGGGGAAACTTGTCTTTCCAATACGGAATGTAGTACGACCCTATCCTTTACTAGATACGTTTTCAAAGGAATTGTCTGTAGTTACTCAAACAACGGTACTAGGTGCAGATAGAAGTAACATGGACAATATGAACAGGAAAGGAAAAGGTAATAAAAATA